>NZ_BQXN01000011.1:0-24038 GCF_045862745.1 Furfurilactobacillus entadae
TGGTAACCAGACAGGATAAACAGTGATCGGATCGTTCGTGACGGTAATTGGATCCATCGAGAATGATGGGTCAAGATTCAAAACTGGTAATGAGGTTAAGAAGTTATGCAACCAAGTAATTACGTTAACGATCAAACCAAGCAACCAGCCAAGGGTCATGTCGAGGAAGCGACCAAGCTTCTCGATCAAGATACCAAGTAGTTGTAAGACTTTTCCGTTTAAATCAAGAACGACGCCTAAGGCAATTAGGCCAAGTGCTCCAAGGAGTGGCAACACATTGATTCCCAGTACAGGGAGGCCAACGACGAGCACAAGTGGTAACAGGATCGGTACTAAGATTGCGAAGAATCCAGGTAGAATCATTGGTAAGAACACGAAGTTAAAACCAATTAGCAGAACTGGTGCCAATACCAGTACCAAGATTGGCAACACTGCCGTAACCAGCGGCAATGTCACTAATAGTGACAAACTAAGAACTGGCAACAGTAATGATAAACCAAGGAATGGTAACCCTAATCCAAAGAATCCTAAAATCAATCCAAGTAACGGTAGTGCTAAACCAACAAGTGGTAAGCCGAAACCAACGAGGACAAGTGGTAATCCTAAACCAAGTGGTAATAGGAAGACCGGAACCAAGATGCTGATAATGATTGGTAACACAATGATCTTTGTGCCAGAGAGCATGTTGTTCAATAAACCGATGATTGGCAACAAGCCGATAAGACCAGCGAGGCCAGCAATTACTGGTAATGCCATTGCGTCCAGCAAGTCTAACAATGGGAATAAACCAAGGAAGACAGCCAGTGGTGTTAAGACAAATGACTTAACCAGTGCGTTGACAAAGATTGGTAAGAGCAAACCAGTAACCAGAACGGGTGCCAATAAGTTAACTAATCCAAGCAACGGAACGTTGATCATCAGTTGTAACAATGGATCAAGTAATGTCTTGATCATCGCAACAGTTGGAATCAACCGTAATGCGGCAATCAGTGGGTAGAACAGAACAACTGGTAAACCGATGGCATACAGGAATGTTCCGAGGTTATCCAAAGCGCCTAAGATCAGCAAGTTCTTGAATAAGTTTGGAATCAAGTTCTGTAATGCTTTTCCTAGCCCAAGCAAACCACCGATAATCAATAACGGTAAGTTCAACAAGAAGCCGAGTGGGTTTCCAAGTAAGAAGTTCAACCCGTTAATCACATGTCCCAAACGGTTCAGCAAATTCTTTAAGACGTTTGCCAAGAACGCTCCGAACAGTGAAGGTGTCAAGAACCGAAGAACAGAATTCAGCGCCCACAGCCCAAGCAATGGTAAGCCAATAGCTACCACATTGAGCAAGTTCAATGGTAACAAACCAACAAAATTCAATGTCGCTAAACCAAGTGGCAAAGCAAACAGTAAGAACGTTTGTAATGGTAAGCGAACCATCGTATCGAAGATTGCTTTAGCTAACCCAAGCAATGTTAACGGCAGCGCAACTAATCCGAGAAGAAGTTGACGGCCAAGGTTAAGGATTGGTTTAACCAGTGAGTTAAACAAGGTTAGTGCTAACAATCCAAGTGGAATTAATGTTCCTAACAAGTTCAGTAATGGCAATGCTAAACCAGCTAAGTTCATCAAAGCTTTTTGACCCAGAGCGATCAGCGTTGGTAATAATAAGTTTACCAAGCCAGTCAGAAGCAAACTATTCAACAAGGTGAATAGTTTTGTCAATGGGTGGAAGCCGAACAGCAACCATGGTAATGCCAATGCTGGTGCGAGTAGTCCACCAAGTAAAGCAGCTGGGAGACCAAACAGGAGGCCGGCTAGTAAGCTAGCAGGTAACGTGTTCAGTAAGAACAAGCCGTTAATGAGTAGTGGTAACCCGGACAATAATGGTAAGCCAAGGTTGAACAGTGGTGCTAATGCCAACCACTTGAAACCAAGTGGTAACAACAACCAGCTTCCAATCATACCAATTAAACCAGGTAAGAATGACAGCCATTTGAAGCCGAATGGTAAGAGCAACCACTTAGCGATGGTATCTACCAACGCTAATGGTAATTGTGCCAAGAGTGGTAAGCCGAGAGCAACTAATGGTGTTAACAAGCTAATCAGTAAGCGTAAACCGGCAACGGTAAATCCACCTAACATAGCTGGTGCTAAACCACCAAGTAATTGTCCAGCAAGCACTACTAATGGCAATGTGAGTGCGGTTAAAATGATCCGGTTAAGAAGACCAAGGTTGATCACAGTCAACGGTAACCCAACTAACCGGTTCAAGCCGCGAAGGGTAAACCAAGTCATCAGTGGTAAGGTTGCGTTCAGTACAAAACTAAGTGGTAATCCAACAATTAACCAGAGCAATGAATTGAGGAAACCAAGGCTCGCAGCTAATGCAAGGATCCCTGGCAAGCCAATAAATTGAAGCCCATTGTTCAAGCCACGAAGTGTCCAGAACGTTAATCCGGTGAGACCAACCAGCAAGCCAGCTAATCCACCAAGGAGTGTTGGAATGGCACGGTTCAATAACCAAACTAAACCAAATGTCCCTAATAATGTGTTGATCAAGTGTAATGGCCGTAAGCCAAACAGAGTGAATGGAACGACGATTAAGTTGATCAAACCATGGTTCAGTCCGTTAATCAAGGCAGTTGCGAGTACGGCGTTTAATGGGACAAGTAACAACGTGTTCAACGCATGTTGTAACCCAAGCCCAAGCCAAAGTGCAGGTAACAGTAATGGTAAGGACGGAATCAAGGCTAACCACTTGAAGCCAAGTGGTAAGAGTAACCAGGTTGCAAGTTTGCCAAGGAAGCCAGGCAGGAATGCCAGCCACTTGAAGCCAAGTGGCAACAATGCGTGACGGGTAACCAGCCCGAGCAATGTTGGCAGTAAGGCACCAAATAGTGGTAATCCAGTCAGTCCTTGAACAAGCAGTCCAGTTAAGATACGTGGCAACATCGTTGCCAAGCCGAATAACAGACCTGGTAACAGACTCAACAGATCGTTACCTAACTTCAACAATGGTGTTAAGAACAGTGTCGACAATACCCGTCCAAGTGGCATGTTGATCAGCATTGTCAATGGCAAACCAATCAGCAAGTTCAAGCCTGGCAGTAAGAGTCGTGTGCCTAACCATGTTAAGAGTGGCAAGATCCGGTTCAACAAGAGTTGAACTGGGATTCTGAAGAACAGATCCCCTAACCCATTCAGCAAGCCCAAGTTACCAAGGAATTCTGGTAAGATGTTTGGCAAGTTGAAGATGAACATTGGTAGATTGAGTAATCCGTGAAGCAGGAAGCGGTTAAAACCAAGCAACCGCAGCACGTGTTTAGCCAATCCACTCAGGATAAATGGTGCAATCAAGTTGAATAAGATGGTGTGCAGGCCCGCACTCAACAAGTTGTTAAGCAAGCGTAATGGCCGTAGGCCAAACAATCCAAACAAGATCATTAATGGTAATCCAAGCACATTTGTCAAAGTACTGAACAATCCGTGGGCTAACAGCGTGTTCAACAACGTTAAGGCTAACGTGTTAAGTGCGTGAAGGACCGTGCGAATTGCCCATGGTAGGACAAGTAATAGTGGGAGCGTTGGGATCAGAGCCAACCACTTGAAGCCGAGTGGTAACAATAACCAACGAAGTAATTGACCAAGACTTGAGATGGTTAAACCACCAAATAATGGTAGTCCGATCAATAAGTCGTTTAGAACGGCATGAATCAACCGTGGCATGATCGTTGTCAAACCAGTTAACAACAATCCTGGTAACCATTGAAGCAAGCTATTAGTCAACCAAACAAGTGGTAATGCCAATACCGTCGTGAGGAAGCGACCTAACAGTCCGCCAATCACGAAGTTAGCCAAGAAGGCTAATGGTGAGAGCAATGGCAACATAATCCGAAGTGCAAACCAAGTGATCAATGGAAGCACGATGTGGTTCAGTAACAAGGCCAGTGGGATCCCCACGACGGCGTCGTTAATGGTCCGAACCATCCCGAACAATCCAAGGACACCTGGTGCGATGACGAAGCCAAGAAGCATTTCGCCAAGGTGACGCAAACCACGAAGAACGAAGACGAAGGTTGAACCAATCCGCATCATGTTCTTAACAAGGTTATCAAGAACAAGTGGCACGATCCGGTTCAAAGCAGCGCCCTTAACAAGGCTCTTAATGGCGGTGTTCAGTGCCAACAGTGGCCGCAATCCGAAGAGTAACAGCGGACCGCCGACAGCAAGTGTCAAGAAGCGACCAAGGTGACGCGCTAACGAACGTGTCAGTAACGTTGCCAACGCCATCAATAATGGTGTTGCCAGTGCGTATGTGATCACGCGAGCCAACCAGAGACCTTGAGTTGGTAAGGCTGCCAGAAGAACTGGTACAGTCAACAGACCTAAAAGTAATTCTGGTAATAACATGGCATTTAATGACTTAATCCAAGTCAATGGGTTCAGCCACTTACTAATTGGACCGAATCCAAGCAACCGTGTTAATCCACGCAAAGTCACAAAGGTTAAAAGCGGCAAAGCGATATTCCGAATTAAATCAAGAACTGGTTTAACAAATAGTTCAAATGGCAAAGCCAATGCGTTAATCAGTGCTGGGAGGAAGCCAAGAATGAACATCCCCGCTAACAACAAGTTGCGGAATGGTACAAGACCAGGTAAGCCAAGCAAGAGTAATAAGTTGCCTGTTACTAATGCCTTTAACCCTTGTAGTAAGAGGAGTGGCAAACCAAGTAATGCGTTAATTAATCCACCATTCAGTGCAACGAGCGTACCCAGAATCAACGCTGGCAAGAGTGTCTTGAATAACGTGAAGTTTAAATCAGTCAAGGCCTTCAGTGCCAGTACAAACGCTGGTAACGTCAACAATGCACTGATTAATGGCGTCATCGCTAACGCAAGTACACCAGCCAGTAATGGTAACGTTGCGGCAAGTGCTAAATCGCCGAGGCCATTAGCAAATGTCTTTAAGCCCTTCCCTAACAAGTTCAACCAAACAGGTACCAGTGCTAAGATTGGTAACCACTTAATTGGGCCAATTGGTAAGAGAAGTAAACCAAGGATCGCTAAGGCAACCAGTGGCCGTAAGATGTTTGCCAACCCGTTGTTCAACAGGTTCAGTGGCAACCATGATAATGGGCCGAGCAGATCCTTCAATAAGTTCCCGATCTTGGATGGCAACATGAGTAAGCGGTTGTTTGCAGACAACAACTTATCAGCTAAATCAAGGGTAAGTACTAATGGCCATGTTAGTAAGAACAATGGTAACAAGAGTAACTTAGTGACCTTCATTAATGCATGCAAGACTGGGTTGCCAAACAAGGTTGCGAGGTCTGGCAAGAGTTTCAACAAGCTAAGTGCATGTGCTGCCAACAATGGCAACAATAACCCTGCGCTTAAAATGAGTGGTAATGCAAGTGCATCAAACAGTAATTTCAATGGTAACGTTGCTAAGAATGCTAGAACTGGCAATAACAAGTTCACAATTGGCAGTAATAACAACTTTGCAAGTGCGTTACCTAACAGCACATTCAGAACAGTTAACAATGCAGGACCGGCTAATAATAATGAGTTAGTCAGGAGGTGCAACGGTGCTGTTAAGAGTTGCCAACCAAGTAATGCCCAGAAGGCAGCTCTTCTAACAAGGTTCAGAATTGGTAAGATTAGACCCAGTGCGCTAAGCGCAAAGTTAAAGCCAGCCAATAATGTTTGCACAACATTCAGTGCTGTTAATAACCCGCCAACAGTTAACGCCGTAACCAGCGGCAATAAAATGTTTAGCATTGGTCCAAGGACCATGTTATTCAATAACAAGGCACCTAAGAATACTGGTAAACCAATCAGCAATGCTCGTAATGGAATTCTGATCAAATCAAGTAACCCATTAATCAGCGTTGTAACTGCTTTGAAGATTGGCCACGTTGCTAATAAAGCGAGCGTCTTCCAAAGAGTTGACGCAATCAAGTTGTTCAGTAAGTTCAGCTTAATAAACGGCTTTAATAACAACAGTGGTAAGCCAACAAGTGACAATAACCATAACGGTACTGTAACAAGTTTGTGAAGCAATCCAGGAATCAAGTTAGCAATGAGCGTCAAAACGTTCAACGCTAAGATTGAGTTCAAGATTGCCAAGTTCAGTAGGTCTAACGGTAATAAGCCAAGACCATTTGCAAGTAACGTTGTCAAAACAGCAAGTCCCTTAGAGATAACATCATTTAATAAATGAAGTGGTGCTGTCAATAATGAGACCGTCAGTAGTAACAATGGTAATGCAAGCAAGAGTACTGGCACTGCAAGTAAGAGTGCTGGTACCACAAGCAATGGTAAGCCCAGTAACAATAGTGGTAAGCCCAGTAACAATAGTGGCAAGCCTAGCAATAAAAGTGGTCCAAAGACTAACAGTAATGGCAAAGCTAACGCTGCTAATGCTAATAAACTAATTGCAAGTGTCAAGAGTGGAATCAATTCAAACGATAGATCAACCAACCCGAAGGCTAATTTAATCAAAATCGTTGAAGCTAACCACATCCCTAACTGAATGGAAAGCAGCAATGGTGTAATCATTAATAGCGGCAAAATCGCTAGTGGCGCTAATGGAACAAGCAATGACAAGCCAATCATATTGGCTGAGAATGCTTGCCAGAACACACCCATAACAACAATGGAGAATGACAAAGCGGCAATGATTCCGGCACCCCAGTAAGCGATTGGCATGTAGATCCAGTCGGTTACCAATTGAACGGCCCAACCAATGAATGGAATTAATCCAGTCCATTGAGCGAGCATCCATAATGGGTTAGAGAAAATCAGGTACCAAATTGAAGCTAATAATGAGTACGTATGTGGCAACCATTCTTCAGCAATCATAAACATTCCAGCAAAGAATGTTCCGAGTGTAACTAGTCCCAGATATGCTTGTGTTAAGAGAATTACCGGAATCATCAGTGGGTGTGCAAGCATTCCGCCCAACAGCCCGACTGCAATTCCCAAACCGGCTAACGGCAATGACCACAACAATGTAACATTATCTAACGACATCATTACGATGAAGTTCATCAATGTCAAGAAGACTGGCACAATAACGAACAACGGCATTACGACCCACATGGTTAACGTAACCGGTGTGTTAATCCCTAAGTTAGCAAGTGCATTCAAGAAGACAACGATGAACGCAATTACTAATTCCAAGTTAGCAATTGTAATCAATTGTAATCTGATCATCAATGCTGGCCGAATGATCCCAATGTTGATAAACGTTAATAGCAACAATGCTTCACTAGCAGTAATCGCAACGAGACTGACCAAGCTACTTGCAAAGTTAAAGTTAAACGGTAGGATCAATGAACCAAACTTAACGGCATTAATAAAGAGGAATGTTAGCAAGGCAGTTATTGGACCGCCAAACAACCCAAACCAACTAATGATGTAATTAATGGTATTCAATGGGTTCAACCAGTTAAGGAACATTCCGATAAAGGAGTTAATCGTTAACGGAATCCAGATAATCCAGAAAGCCCAATAGAGAACTGGATGAATAAACATTGTATACGTTGCTAAGATAAATGTCTTAAAGTCTTCAATTGGATTCGTTGTCAACTGTAAGAACAGTGGCCCAAAGAACCAAACAATTAGGATCAAAGCGGCAACCCCGATGATGGTACCAGGAATTGCAAGCAGTAACGTAATTGCAGCAGCGATTAAATCAACTGCACCGAAGAACAATGCCGTTCCAATCAACCCAATTGGCAAAAGTAATAATGCAACTGGCAATACAGACAGCAACATCATAATCCCAAGTGTAGCTGAGAAGACAAGCGGTAAGACAGTATGGAAATAAAGTGAGAAGGACAGAACAGCAAGCGCCCCGGTCCCCCAGTAACCTAGTAACATGTAAGCCCAATCAGTAATCAATTGAACAATCCACCCAATGATCGGTATTAAACCAATCCATTGAGCCAACATCCATACTGGATTGGCAAAAATTGTGTACCAGATAAAGGTAATAAGGTTAAAGACAGCCGGAAGCCAGGTTTGAGCAATCAAGTAAATCCCCGCAATAAATGCGACAACAGATGACAGCCCGATAATCATAAACCGGTTAGCAGCAATGATAGCCGCTAACGGATTAGAAAGAAGCGTCAGTATTAAGCCGAGCTGCAACGACCCCACGATAATTGGTAATAAACCAATGATCAATGCGCCGTTTGCAAGCAGCGTTCCTACAATGTTAATTAATGTAAAGATCAGCGCACGTGACGTTTCTAATGGTACAAGGACCCAAGCAGTGATGACGTTTGGCACATTGATCCCTAAGTTGGCAAAAGCATCAAAGAAGACAATCAATCCATCAACAATGACGACAGCGAAAAGATAAATGACCAATGGCACTGTTGGAATAAACGTGTTCAAGAATAATCCGTTTAGTAACAGAACGGCACCTAACTGGGCGATTCCCAAAATCATCGAAGCGAGTAAGCCACCGACTGGGTTCAGCGTTAATAACGCCCCTACCCGTAAGTGAACAAATGCCCGAATCATCGAGAAGAGTAAGACAGGTAATGCTAACCAGCCAACTAAGGCTAGGCCAATTGTTAGATAGTTAAATGGGTTTAACCAGTTAACAAACATCCCAATGAACGATCCAAAGGTTAGTGGAATCCACATAATGGCAAAGGCCCAGTAGAAAATTGGGTTAATGAACATCGTGTAGACGCTAATAACAAAGGCTTTCATATCCGTAATTGGGTTAACAAGAAGTTGTAACGTAATTGGCGCCAAGAACCAAACAATCAGGATCAGTGCAGCAATACCAATGATCACACCAGGAATCGTAAGTAACAATGTCCCAAGTGCGGCCAGTAGTGCTGTAACACCAAAGGTTACAACCGTTCCAACTAACGCAATCGGTAAAACAAGTAAGAAGATTGGCAGAATTGCGACTAAGTTCATCATCCCAATAACTACTGAGAAGACAAGTGGCATTACAAATCGCCAGTACAGTGAGAAGGACAGAACACCAAGTGCCCCAGTCCCCCAGTAACCGATTAGCATGTAAGCCCAGTCGGTAATCAATTGAACAATCCAACCAATGATTGGAATCAATCCAACTAATTGAGCAAGCATAAACGCTGGGTTTGCAAAGATCAGGTACCACAGGAAGGTTCCCATATTAAACACTGCTGGTAACCAAGTTTGAGCAATCATGTAAATCCCGGCAAAGAATGCTAGGACTGATGACAACCCAATGATGGCAAAACGGTTAACAGCAATCAGTGCTGCTAATGGGTTTGCCAATGCTGCCAACAGTAGACCTAGTTGCAATGATCCCGCGTAGATTGGCAATGCCAAAATAGTGACAAGACCATTAAGAACCAACGTAAGCACAACATTGAACATTGTCAATACGACACCTAACGTTACTTCTAATGGCAACATGACCCAAACTGTTAACACGTTCGGTACATTGATCCCCAGGTTAAGGAATGCGTCTGCAAAGATGACAGCAAAGTCAACTGCAAGAGCTGCAAACAGGTAAATTACCAATGGTAAAGTAGCGATAAACGTGTTTAGAACATACGTTGCAAATAAGTTTATCGCAGTTAAACCAGCAATCCCGAGCATCAAGAATGCAGGTACACCGGCAAAGAAGTTCAGTGTTAATAGTGAACTAAGTTGTAAATGTACGAAGGCACGAATCCCTGCTAAAGCTAATGTTGGCAGCGCCAACAAAGCAAACAGTGATACGCCAAGGAACAAGTAATTAAGTGGGTTTAGCCAATTTACAAAGGTCCCGACAAACGAGTAAATCGTTGCAGGAATCCAGAAAATTGAAAAGGCCCAGAAGTAAATTGGATCATTAAACATCGTGTACAGAGCAACAATAAATGCCTTGAAGTCTGTAATTGGGTTAACCATCAATTGTAATGCAATTGGGGCTAAGAACCATGTGATCAAAATCAGTGAAGCAGTTCCAATAATCACAGTTGGAATAGCTACTAAGAGCATTGGTACTAGTGTATTCAATGCCGTTACGCCTGCAAAAAGAAGCGCACCGATAAGTGCAACTGGTAGTACCAGTAAAATCACTGGCAACGTTGCCAATAACAACATCATCCCGATACCAGCAGAGAATACGAGTGGCACCATCGTGTGAAGCCAAAGTGCAAATGAGACTACTACAATTAATGCAGTCCCCCAGTAACCGATTGGCATGTAAATCCAGTCAGTGACTAATTGAACGATCCAACCAATGATTGGAATTAACCCCGTCCATTGAGCCAACATCCAAATTGGATTAGCCAAAATCAGGTACCAAAGGAATGCGATGCCGTTAAATGCGACTGGTAACCATGTATCAGCTAACATGAACGCACCGAGCAAGAAAGCACCAATTGAAGCGATCCCAATTGTTGCAAACCGGTTAACTGCAATTAATGCAGCTAGTGGGTTTGCCAAAGCGGCCAATACTAGTCCTAATTGTAGTAAGCCAACAAAAATTGGCAAAGTAACAATGGCAGCACCAGCATCGAGCAACAACATTGCGACGATGTTGATCATCGTAAGCAGAACACCTAGGTTAGCTTGTAATGGAACAATGACCCAAACTGTTAGAACGTTTGGAACGTTAATTCCTAAGTTCAATAAGGCGTTTGCAAAGACCAGAATCGCATCGATCACGATGACAATAAACATGTAAGCAATAATTGGTGATGTTGCAATGAACGTGTTCAAGAAGAACAGTCCTAACATGTTGAACCCTGCTAACATCGCGAGACCAATCGTGAAGAAGGCAGGCACACCAGCAAATAAGTTTAACGTTAATAATGAACTTAATTGCAGATGGAATAACGCGCGAACCGCCAAGAACAGCAGTGTTGGCAGAGCCAACAGAGCAGCCAATGACAAGCCCTTGAATAACAGGTTAAGTGGATTCAACCAGTTAATGAACATTCCAATAAATGACCCAATCGTTACTGGAATAAAGATGCCATCAAAGGCCCAGTAGAAGACAGGATTAATAAACATTGTGTACAGACTGATGAAGAATGCTTTCATATCTGTAATTGGGTTAACCAGCAATTGGAGGAAAATCGGTGCTAAGAACCACAGAATCACGGCTAATGCAGGTAAACCAATAATAATGCTAGGAATGATCAAGAATAGTAAGGTTCCGATTCCTGCAACCAGGTTTGTTAAACCATAGAAGGCTAACGTTCCCAGTAAAGCAATTGGCAGTGTTAATAAAACAACTGGAAGAATCGAAGCAAGCATGATAACGCCCACTACGCTAGAGAATACGAGTGGAATGATCAAACGGAAGTACAATGCGAACGAGAAGACAGCAATAACAGCAGTTCCCCAGTAACCAATTGGCATGTAAATCCAGTCAGTGACCAATTGAACAGCCCAACCGATAATTGGAATTAAACCGGTCCATTGAGCCAACATCCACATTGGATTAGCGAAGATCAAGTAGAACAAGAATGTTGCAGCATTAAATACTGCTGGTAACCATGTTTCAGCAATGGCGAAGACACCTGCAAGGAATGCAACTACAGATGACAAACCAATGACTGCAAAACGGCCAATTGCAGCTAACGCTGCTAACGGATTAGCAAGTGTGGCCAATAATAAGGCTAACTGTGTCGTCCCAGCGATAACTGGTACTGACAGAATCGTTAGTAGTGCATCAAGGGCCAACATTGCAACGATATTAAACAGTGTGAACGTTACACCTAACGTTGTTTCCAACGGTACGATGATCCAAACTGTTAATACGTTTGGCACATTGATTCCTAAGTTTAACAATGCGTTAGCGAAGACGATGATAAAGTCGAGGACGATAACAGCAAAAAGATAAACTGTCAGTGGCAATGTTGCAATAAAAGTATTGATGACGAATGCATTAAGCAGTAACAACGTCCCTACTCGTGCAAGGCCAAGCAATAGGAATGCAGGGATTCCAGCCAATGGATTCAGCGTTAATAAGACGCCAATTCGGAGGTGGATGAATGCACGCAATGCTAAGACAAGCAGTGTTGGTAAGGCAAGTAATGCTGCAGTGGCTAGACCTCCAAATAACCAGTTTAGTGGGTTTAACCAGTTAACAAACATCCCAATAAATGTGTAGATCGTAACGGGAATCCAGATGATAGCAAATGCCCAATAGAAAATTGGGTTAATGAACATCGTGTACAGACTAATGATGAAAGCTTTGAGGTCTGTAATTGGATCGATTAGGATCTGCAAGAAGATTGGTGACAAGAACCAGTAGAGAATTTGGTTAAAGAAGAAGCCCAATAACATTGTTGGTAATAACAGTGGCAAAAGTAATGGAATCAATACTAGCAAGACCGGTAAGAATACTGGTAATAAGGCTAGCATTGAGAAAATCACGAATGGCAGTGCCAATAACATCAACAAAGCAATTGGTAACAAAATCATGCCGAGTGCTAACAAGAGACCTGCTAATGGTGCAAGGACACTCATTGCTAGAACGGCCAAAATTGCTAGTGGCAATCCGCCAACCAAAATGAGCGGTAGCGTTGCCAATACCAACGCGTCAGCAAGCAGGTTAAGTAATAACCGGATTGCGTGTTTAACGACAATTCCAACTAACACAGCGTTAACGATGTTACCTAACATCCCTAATAGTGCCAATGGAATTGCCAATAATGCTAACAAGCCAAGTGGAACTGTGATCAGGTTTAACCCAGGAATTAATGCTGTCAGTAACCCATTAATCACTAACGGTAACAAAATAACCAATAATGTTCCGAGGAAGAATGGTAAACCACCGAACAATAAACGGACTAAGCGCGCTAGTTGACCAGCAACTAAGGCTGGTAAGAGGCTTAATAACAGATTGTTCAACAGCGTCAATGGTAGAGCTAATAGACCAAGAAGACCAAGCAAAGCCAGCGTTTCAATCCCTGTTAATACAGGAATAATAAACAGTTTGTTAAATAGACGTGTGGCAAGAAGCGTCAAACCGAACGCCAGTAATGAGCCAAGCCCGTCAGTTAACATCCGTAGTGGTAATAAGAGTAACTTCAACCCGTTGATTCCTAGACCAAGCAGTGGTAATAAGCCCAGCAAGAAGATGTTCAGGTTAAAGAATGGTAATAAGCTTGGCAAGCCAAGTAAGATCAGCGCCAACAGTGGTTGAGCCACTGAGAATAGACCAAACAAGATGGCATTCAAGACAAGTAACGGAACAAGAACACTCGTCCCTAATGCTAATGCGCCAAGACCAAGCGTAGCACCTAATTTAAGTAAGCCATTCAATAACAACAACGGCAAACCAATGAAACCGAGTAAGACTGCTTGCGTTAACAATAGAATTGGTAAGTTAAGCAAGTCTAACCCAAGTTTAACCACCCCACTAATGACGATGGCTGCAATCAAAGTGTTCAGCAAGTTCAATGGAATCGTCAAGAGTGACAGTAATGCCAAGCCCTTAGCAATCAAATTGTTCAAGCCAGTCAACAGTGATAGTGGCAACGTAATCAAGAATAATGCGAGTGGTAACGTAGTCAACCCAAACAATACAGCAGCAAGTAAGAGGTGACCAGGAACTGGCGTTAAGGCCGCCAAAACCGTACCGATTGTCCCTAAACCAGCCAATGCACCGGCAATATTCCGAGCCGCTTTTGTCGCCGTGTTGATCAAGCCTAAAACAAAGCTCAATACTAAACGGTTACCCAAACGTAGTAAGCCCAAGAACAAGCCAAGCGTTAGGACAGCGGCCAGTGTAAATGCACGAACCCCTGTTGAAATGATTTGTGAACTAATCAGTGGTAGTAAGCCTAATCCGGCTAATGCAGCAAATAACAAGCCGTTAAGAACGACATTGTTTAATAATGTTGCACCAAGTGTAACTAGGCCGTTCAGTAATGATAATACGAGGGTCGTAAGTGCTGTTGCACCAAGCAAAATTGGCAAAATCACAAAGGCAAGAACGCCAACGTGTAATAATGTCTTCGCAATGTCAACAAGCACCTTTAAACCAGTGAATAGTAATAATCCTAAACCGAATAAGGTCAGGTTCGTTAAAGTGTTCATCACAAAATGATTGAACATCCGACGAAGTAAATCAAGGATTCCGACTAGGATACCCAATGGAATGGAGAATAAGCCGAACAGAACTGTGTTAAACAAGTTCAGTGCGCCCATCACAAGCCCATTGAATAATACGAGTGGCAATAACAAGGCCAAAGCAAGGACGGCGAGACGCCGTAAGAAGTTAAGGCCAGGAGCTAATAACCACAGCGGTAAGGTCAAAAGTGACAGGCCAAGGCCCAGCGCAAATGCCCCTAACTTCAAGAACCAATTAATTGGTGAGATGGCCCAGAGAACGGCGCCAACGATGGCAGCGGTCAAAAGAGGTAAACCAAGACCCAATAAAGGCGCAACGATAAAGGCATTCTTCAGTAATTGGAGGAAGAAGATTGGTAATGCTGCTAAAGCACCCAATACTTGAGTTCCGAGAGCCAATAAAGGCAAACCGAAGGCTAACAAACCAAGGAAGCCTTGCAGAAGTAATGCATGCAGCGTCCGTTGCAAACCAAGCAACGCGCCGAGCAATAATCCTGGTAACCAACTCAATAAGTTAACTGCCAATAACATCAGAGGTGTTAGGAATAACGTTGATAATAACCGACCCCGTAACATGCTACCTAAGAAGATCAATGGCAGAGCCAAAGTCGTCAAGAGTGGCAAGGTAACCCGAGTTACCAAGGCTAAGGCCAGTGGTAACAAGTGGTTTAAGAGAATCTGGTTCAAGACCAACGGAATATCCAGTAAGAACCCGAGCAATCCAACTAAGCCGATCATGCCTGGCAATGCCAGTGAGAGAACTAGTGGAATGTTGAACAGTGCCCGAAGCAGGAAGTGACCAAGACCGACTAATTGCATGCCCCGTTTAACAAGGTGTGCAGCCAGTAATGGCAAAGCCCGGTTCAGTAAGAACGTGTTCAAAATGCTCAGTAAAACAATGTTTAAAGCATGGAATGGCCGAAGGCCAAAGAGTCCTTGCAGCATAACCAATGCTAACAATGGAAGGCCGGTCAACATGCTTAAGATAAGATGATTCAGTAACGAGTTCACGAGTGTTAACAACAATGTGTTAAAGGCGTGACGGACGGCACGAATCAACCATAGAACTTGTGCGCCCAGTAATAATGGGACAAATCCAAGTAATGGTAGTAATGATAACCACTTGAAACCAAGTGGTAACAAAGCGTGGTTCAATAACGTTGCTGCTAGTAATGCGATTGGAAGACCAAATAAAGGTAAACCAGTCAGCAGGCCTTCATGAATCAAAGCATGAAGAGCGCGTGGGAGCAAAGTTGCTAAGAGACCACCGATTAGAAAGGCAGGAAGCCAAGCTAATGCACGATTTAAGAGCAACAATGCAGGAACTAACAACAAGGTGGAAAGAATCCGACCAGGAATGAGGCCCAGTAAAACGTTCGCAATGAACGTGAATGGGCTAACAAGTGGTAGGAGAACAGCTAAACTAAGCAGCACGCCAAGTGGCAGCAATACGTTCAGTAAAAGCTGGACGGGTACGCCAACCAAGAGATCATTAAGCATGTTAAGTGCGGCAAACGTACCTAAAACGCTAAACAGTCCAAATGGTAAGGCTAAGAACAACGTGCTCAAAGTGTGAGCCAATCCGCGAATAGCGAAGTGAACTAACGTAGCAAGTTGCATAGTAAGTCGTTGCAGAAGCGCCAGTGTCAAAGGCAACAGACGGTTACCTGCAACGACTAAGGCGAAGCTGCCCAACAAGTTGTTTAAGAACCGTACAGGACGAATTCCGAACAACAAGAAAGGAACAGCAAGGAAGTTAATTGCTGTGCGACCAAGGAGTCGTGCGATCTGGCTACCAATTAAGGCAGTCAAAGCACCGAGCAAGGCGGTGTTCAAAGCATGGATGGCACCATTAAGGAACCAAAGAGCCTGAGTAGCAAGCACAGCAAGGAGTGGTAAACCAGCCAACCACTTCAAGCCAAGAGGCAGGAAGAACCGGCCAAGGAAGGCGTGAAGTAAGGCAGGTAAGAAGCTACCAAAGAGTGGTAAGCCAAGGAGCAAACCATGAACGAAAATCGCGTGAGCTAAACGAGGCAAGAGCGTTGCAAGACCGCCGACCAAGGCGCCAAGTAACGGACTAACGAGTAAGTTCAACAGGTGTAAGGCAGGTGTGACAAGCAATGCTTGGAGCGCACGGGTCAAAACGCCAAGGTTGATCAACGTTAATGGGAAGAGCAACGCATTAAGCAATGGTAAGGCTAACCGCGCCATCAAGAAGGTTGCTAACGGCAACAAGAGGTTTAGAACCAATTGAAGCGGAATCCCGATGAATAAATCAGCTAAAAGCTTGCGAAGTGCGTTTAAGGCGATCAACAACGGCAAGCCGAAGTTAAGGCCGTTAATCAGGTTCCCCAGTGGGTTTAAGAGGTTTGGCAAGGCCAAAGCCAGACCACCGAGTAATGGCAAACCAATTCCAAGGAGATCCAATAAACCATTATTCAAGAAACGGAGACCGTTTAAGGCAGCTAAGCCAAGGAGAACAGGAATGGCAGGTAAGGCTGCTAAGAAAGCAGCGACAGGTAAGCCAATCAAGCCAGGCAAGAGCAAAGCAGCAAGTAATAATGGAATGGAAACAAGCAAGAAGACTGGTAAACCAAGCAAGAGCGCTAAACCATCACCCAAAAGACGTAAAGGTACGGCAAAGAGTGCTGGTAAAATACTGTTTAACAGGTACAACAATGGTGAAGTCAATAAAGCCAACCCATTGGATAACCCCTGCCCAGCTGCACCTAACGCTTGTAATAAGGTCAGTGGCAGGATAGCCAAACTAATGGCCATGAAGACTAATGGCAAGAGTAAAACAGTCTTTAATAGAGGATCAATCACAAGGTTCTTGAAGAAACTCAAAGCCAGTAAGAGCAAAGGCGCATTAAGAGCAACAAGAGGAGCGATGAACCAGAATGGAACGGTAGCCAAGGCCAGAGCGGCAAGAAGGCTACGTAATAGAACACCACCAAGCGTCAGCAAGCCGGCGTTAAAGGCAGTGAGAGCCAAAATTCTCAGACCCGAGGTCAGGCCGTTGAGAAGCGCCCTCCCTGGTTCAACAAGAAACGGCAGGACAACGTTCAGCAGCGCAAGCGGTGCAAGTAATAAGGCACCAAGTCCGCTGGCTAACTTAACTGCAGGACGCGTTACAAGGACTAATGGCAAGATTGCTAAAGCACCGGCCAAAAGTGGTAACAAGCGGTTAGTCAACATTCGTAATGGAATCTGAATCAAACCATCGTTTAGGACACTTAACCCAGTCAACCCAAGGGCCAACAATGGGATCCAGCGCAAGACTGGCAGTCCAATCCACAATGGTGTTGTTAATAGTAGTCCGCCAACTAATAAGGTCTTGATGATTGCTTTGATTGCATATTTCAGCAAACCGTTAATCCCAAGGGCAACGCGCAATGCGATGCTCAAGTTGATTGCTGTAAGGAGTGCAAGCCCCCAAGCAACAATCCGGGGAGCAATCATCGAAGCCAGTAGCAGCGGTACCGTGATTAACGCGGTACCGGCAGCGGCGGCAACGGTGGCTTTAACTGGAGCGGCAACAAGTTTGGTGATGGTTGTCATCAAGCTTGTCACTGCTGCGGTCAAAACGCCCCCGAGCAGGAATAATGGCAAAAGCAAACGATTCGAAACTTTACGAAGTGTTGGCAATGCTAGCAGTAATGTGCCAGCAATTAAGTTTACAACTGGTAAGAATAAAGCCAAACCAGTTGGGATTAGCATTAAGCCACCCAATAAGCCACGACCAAGACGTGTCAATAGACTTGGGAAGACAAATCTCCGCAAGCCACCAACAAGCATGGCAAGGCTAATTGGAATGAACGCTAATACTGTCAGCAGAAGTGCAACGCCCCAGTTAAGCAGTTGCGGTTTCAACGTTGCGTTAGCAAGGTTAAACAAGCCGTTTAATCCCATAACACTGGTTAAAATCACATTTGTAACTGTTGCAGCAGCAACAACTGGTAAAATCACCTTAATGCCCGCCTTCACTGCACTGATCAAGTCACCCATCACCTTCAATGGAAGGAAGAAGCGACGTAAGAACCAGCCAGCTAGAGGTAGCAACAGCGTGAAGAATAAAATCAAACGTGCAATGCTTGGTAATGCAAACCAGGCGGCAGCTGTCACGCCAACAAAGGCGATGCGCAGTGCGGCTTTAATCGCATTAACAATTGAATCAAACGCATTCAAACCAAGGCTAAACATCCGGGTCAGTGCATTCATTGCGGCAAACGCAAGTAATGACAATCCGACTGGTTTTAGCAAGTTAGCCACGCCAGCAAGCAGTGTTAGTGGTAAAGCTAATACTGGTGCTAACAGTGCGGCTTCTAATCCATGACGAAGCATGCGTAATGGTGTGTTCAATAAGAACGCCCCGAAACCTAATGCGAGTGGTGCTGCCAATAATACTGCTGGAATAGCTAATAATACAGCTGGAACAGCAAGTAAGAATGGTAGTGCCAATGCACCAAGTAAGCCTGCAACGGCTAAGATTGGCTTGATCAATATCGTGTTTATAACACCAAAATTAATCGCAGTAAGTCCAATTAAGGCAGTATTGATTACTGTTTGAACAGCCAATTGAACAAGTACTGCATTACGAATAATGCGGCCTAAGTTCAGAACAGCAAGAGCACCTAAAGCAATTGGCAAAGCTGCAACGTTAAATAAGGTAATCGGTAATAATACCAATGCTGGTAGTAACAATGGCAACAATAATGGTAAACCAGCAAATAAAATTGGTAATGCTAGTGGAGCAAGCACGCCAACAAATAGTGGCAATGCCAAAGGCAGTAGCAAACCAAAAGCGGGCATTAATAATAAATTACCCAATAGCGGTAACACGGGCAGTGCCATCAAAATAACTGGCAAAATCAAAGCAACTGGAACAACAACCGTCAAAGCTTTGAGTGCGCCTGGTAATAAGCGTGCTCCCAGTGACTTCAAGCCATTCCCTACTTTAGATAATTGTTGCCCGAGTGATTGTACCCAAGCCCCTAACTTATTGCCGACAGCGCTAAACAACTTACTTAAGTCAAAGTTACCGCCCATTAACCCCGTTAGGAAGTTTTTGATGGGTGCTAACGCATTGTTGATCGAGTCAATAATTGGTTTCAGCGTCGTGCTGACGTTGTTAATGAAACCTGCGACTGTGGTGTAGATCTTATACAATGGTGAGTTTTGTAAGTTAGTTACGTTAATTGCCGAATCAAATGCACCAGGTGTCATACTCTGACCCAATGCACTCATAATTTGCGTTGCTTGCGCGGTCGTCCCGTCAAAATTAAGGTCTGCATAACGACCTGTTGTTAACGGAATCCGGTATAACCAGTGTTGGTTTGCGGAATTGTTGGCCAATTGGCTACTCAAATTATTCAAGATCCATGGCAATTCTGCAAGAATCTCTTGTTGTTCAACAGAAGTTCCAGCAGCTGCCAACTTGTTAAGTTGACTCTGAATTTGATTAAACAAAGCGTTACTATCATCGCTAGAGTTTTGCGTCGTTGCGGTGGTGGTGTTAGTAGTCGTTGCCCCATCTTTGTTGCCATTCTTAGCTTGCTTAAATGCGTCTAAGAACGTCTTCCAAACACTTTGCGGAGCCGTTGCTGCTGGTGCCATGATTGTACCAGCAGGCGTTGTTGAATCATTCGTAAATGTTATCGCCAGGTGTGAAAACAGGTTTGTGAATGCATCTGCTGCAGACATTGATTGATTCCCTGCCGTCTTTTGGTAGTCAGCATAAACCTTTGACTTCCGCAGAACAGAGATGTCTTCAGCCTGATCAAAGTCACCAGGTTTGAGTTGACCACCAAAACTCTTCAGAATTTGGTTGATCTCATCACTAGTGCCATCAATCGTGACTAATGCGTTTTGACCAGTGGCAAGTGGTACTGAGTAGTACCAAACTTGGTTCGTCTTTCCCGCATTAATGTCTGTTGCAATGTTATTCAGGACCCCAGGCCAGGCCTTAACAATCTGGGATTGCTCGGCGTCGTTAAACTTACCGTTAGTCAATCCGTCGATTCGGCCCTGAATGTGCGTAAACAAATCTTCCTGATCGTTAGACGGTTGGTTCGTTTGATTACTGTTATCACCGTTCTTTGAAGCGGCAATCTGTTGATCAAGCGTCGTCTGAGGGTCGGAAACAGTTGGTTCCGGTGTGGTAACAACTGTGTGGCCATTCTGATCAGTATTAGCAACGTAATCCTGGTTCGGCGTTACAGTTGCTGATGGTGATGATGACGATGTAGTTGAATCAGTTGATGGCACGGTCGTCGTGGTGGACGGTTGTGTCGTCGCGGTTGTAGCAGCCGGTGTCGTCGGTTGAGAAGTGGTGTTCTCGCTCGTTGATGTGGTTGTTACAGGTGTGGCAGGTGTCTGCGTTGACGTCGGCGTAGTTGGTGCCGGTGTCGCTGTGACTGGTGCCGTTTGTGAAGCAGAAGCAGTTGTTTGTGTTGCTGGTGCTTTTGTCGTGCTTGTAGCAGGCGTTGTGGTGGACGACTGCGTTGGTTGCGTTGCTGTTGCAGGTGCCGTAGTAGCTGGTGTCGTTGGCTGAGAAGTGGTGTTCTCTGTCGTTGACGTTGACGCTACAGGTGCAACAGGTGTCGCAGTTGTTGTGGTACTTGTACTTGTATCTGTAGTTGTTTTTGTTTGAGTTGCTGATTGTTGCGTGGTAGCTGCACTTGTCGTGGCAGCTGGTGACGGTTTGTTGGGCGCACTCGTTGTCACGTTGTTCAGTGAACTTGCTTGACTGGCGTCTTGGCCGGTCTGCGTTGTTCCTGGCGTGATCGTTGTGTGGTCCATAATCTTATCGATTGCTTGCTGGGCCGTCATTTGCTGCTGATTTTGTGACGCCTGTTGCTGTTGTTGCTGTTGTGCTGGTTGAGCACTTTGCTGAGGCGTCGTCGATTGAGCAGCCTGACTTGCAGTAGGCTGTGCTTGGTTAGTGGAAGAATTTCCTGTCTGACCTTGTTGACCAGTCGATGCATTGCTAGTTTGAGGCGTTGTGGCTTGGTTAGAAGCCGTTGCGTTCTCGTTTTGGTTCTGGTTTTGATTCTGGTTAGCAGCATTCGATTGGTTTTGCTGTTGTGTTGCTGCTTGAGCAACGGACTTAATCACGTTTGGTTTCAGTGAAATCTGCTTGTTTAAGAGCGTTGCGTCAACACTTGTTTCTGCTTTGACATTCTTCGTTGGTGCAGCGAAGGTAATTTGGTAATTCCCTTTCTGCAAATCACGATTGAACGTTAATGTTACTGTACCGTCTTTACGACTGTACGAGAATGGCGCGTTACTACTCGTTGAATAACGTAAATGAGCCAAGTCCACGTTCTTCTTGTCAAAATGAACAGTCATCTGCTCATTCTTCTTCAAGAAGTTCGTTTCACTTGGTGTAATCGTCATTGTAACAATGGCGCCGCCCTTGACGTTCTTAACATCACCAGAAGCAATGCTCTTTGCGTCACGAGCGCTGTCTTTAACAGCACTTTCTGGACTCTTTTTGGTTCGCGAATCGGCTTTTGCAGTCATTGTCGCGTTTGAGTACAGTTGTGCAGCAGGATTAGAAACAAGTGGTCCCATGATGATGGCTACCGCCAACACCGTGGTGATCAAGCGGCCAACTTTGTCTCTCGATTTCAAGATTATGTGTCACCCCTTTCTGATTTAGATTCAATCAGCTCATCAATGAATCATCCCCCTTTGCTTGATTACTAGAATCATGAAGCCTGTTTAAGAAAGCAAAGATTCCCCGAATTGAGTAACCCAGTTAATTGTGAACAACTTACATCATCCACAAATACCAGTTCATTAATAATTAACCACCGTCTAATTATCGCTAAACAAATGTACCATTTGAGTTTATCAATCACAGTTACATCAGCTGGTTAGACCGATATAGCATCGAGTTATCAGCGGCTGGTTAGACCGATGATAAACAATATTGATAAAATCATTTACATTGTAAAGTAATTTTCGCACGTCAACATAGAAAAACGGTTGTACGGAACGTATCAACAATCCAACTATATTCCGAGAGAACTGGTTAGGTTCTCTACATGGTTAACAGGGGTTTCCTGCTATGTTTCTATTCTAACAAATTGTGCACATTTAATCTTGTCTTTTTAATTAAAAAATCGTTTTCTTTCGAGAAAAATTATAATATACGAAATGGTTATTTATTATAATAGTTTACTGAAATAAATGCACACAAGAGTAAATGGTTATGAAAAATAAGGATTATTCTCTCAATGACTCTAAAACGAAAAAAGACGACCTGTTAACTTAAACAGGCCGTCTAATACGATTTTTAAATTTTAAAGAAATATGGTCAGGGCCCACATTAGCAAAAGTCCCAAAATAACGGACAACGTCATTGATCGTGTAAAGTACGCGATAACAATGACCAAAACAGCAGAAATCATCGCCGCAATGTTTCCCAGCGAGAAAACATATGTTGACGTCACAAAAATTTGTTTAACGATCAATGCTGTAAAAAGTGAAACTGGAACAAACCCCATCCACTCATTGAACCAAGCTGGAATTTTCCGTTTGGAGAAAAACAACATTGGGAAGTACCGCGGAATGAATGCAGCGACCCCCGCTAATAATACCAACGCCAAATCATTCATGATCAGTGTGTTCCTTTGCTTTGTCTTGGCCTTCGGACAATAATCGTTCTTCTGTTAGCTCTTGGTCATTAATCATCTCACGTGTTCCCGACGGCCCACGAACTTTATATAAAAGCGCACTGTCTGGTGCCATGGATCGAATGACCCGATCGGCCAAAAAGCCAGCCGTCGACGCTAGAAGCGTTGCAATAACAATCCCAAGTGTGCTTTTAAGACTCACACAGAAGAACGCTGATAATACCCCTGAGAGTATTGCAGTCAACAACGTCAAGCGCCGTTTAACCTGCATGGTTACCATGTAGAGGAACAGTGCGGTTAATGCAAAATCAACGATCACAAGGTTGATTTTTAGCGATGAGCCCACTAAACTCCCGACGATGTTTGATAGCGCCCACGTATACAATGCGTAATGTTCCACCAATAATGCGTTGCCTGGTGTCCAGAATTTATCTGTCGCAAACTTTAAATAGTTCACCGCGTAGTTTTCGTCGTTTAACGAAAAGGCAAACCCCAGTAAGAACCGGTGTGATGAATTCTTCAGGTAATGTGACAAACTGGACCCTAGTAATGCATAACGTAATTCCAGGAAGAACAGCATGATGATGATTTGAGAAATGGGTGCATGAATCGTCAGCATGGTGGCAATTAAGAACTGTGCACCACCCGAATACACGATCAGCGATAGCAATCCAATCAACCAAGTGTTTAGTCCCCCGGCATGTAACAGCACCCCGCAGGCTAACCCAATGGGAATATAGCTTAAACATAGCGGCATTGCGATCTTAAGCACTGCCAGCCAGTTCGCCTGTTCCTTTTTCAAAATGCATCCTCCATTATTAAAGCACCCTTCGTGCTTACGCCATGTCAGACAAACCATTTCGTCCAGCATGGTCCTAAATTAATTAACAGTCAGATTAAATGAAAACCGTGAAACAATGCGAATATATTTTACCATGATTGAATCATCATTGTAACCATACAGGGGCAGATTACCGAACGACGTTTCGAATGTAACCGCTTTTATTTGGTGAAATTAGAATAATGCGATTAGGCAAACCAAACTTTTTAGCATATTTAAGAACGTTCGTCATTCATTAAATCGGCGACTTGATGTGTCGGACTGCGTGAAAATCGTGGCCCATCCTTTAATCCACAGGGCCGTCCATACGGCTCACTGCCGTAAACGCGTAACAAAGCACAGACTTCTTCTCATCTAACACAAACAGACGCCCCATGGACATAAATCGTCCATGAGGCTCCTCATGACGCTCACTGCCATGAACGCGAAACAAAGCACAGACTTCTTCTCATCTAACACAAACAGACGCC
>NZ_BQXN01000011.1:24087-53620 GCF_045862745.1 Furfurilactobacillus entadae
CCCATGGACATAAATCGTCCATGAGGCTCCTCATGACGCTCACTGCCATAAACGCGAAACAAAGCACAGACTTCTTCTCATCTAACACAAACAGACGCCCCATGGACATAAATCGTCCATGAGGCGTCTGTTTGTGTTACCTGAGGGAGCCTAAACGTGCTTTGTTTCGCTCTTACTATTTTTCCACATCTTGTAACTTTTGGTTGTCATCAAGCTGTGAGAAGCCCTGTAAGTGGATGTGTTGCAAGTAGACCATTGTTCCCCATAGAAGGGCCGCAAAGATCACAGCCATCATTAAGAGCAAGCCAGTTGCGTTCCACGCGGTGCTAGCTCCTAACCCCGCCGTCAATCCTTCACGCAATCCCAAGATGGAATACGTCATCGGAAGGAACGGATGAATGGCATTGTAGAATCCGTTTGTCACTTGCATTGGGAATGTCCCACCTGAACCACCAAGTTGCAGCATCAGAAGGACCATCGCAATGAAACGACCCGGGTTATCCAACAACATGGACAGGAACATAACGAGGAACATTGAAGCCACCGAGAACGCCGTTGCAACAGCAAACATCATGCCTGGGTGCATAACCTCTAGCCCAAATAACATCATGAAGCCTGTTTCAACCAAGGCTTGAACAATCGCAACCACTAATCCGACAGAAGCTTTACTGAAGAACCATGCCGTCGCACTTTGATCTTCCATCGAAATTTTCCGAATTGGGTAGGCAAAGTTGAAGACGATTGCCCCAACGTAGAGGGCCACTGACAGCACGTATGGTGCCAAGGCGTGACCGTAGTTCTTAACGGTACTGTAGCTCTTGTGCTTCAACGTTGTTGGTGCACTGAACATGTCAGATGTCTTGCTTGATAGTGGCATGCTGTTGACTTGTTTTGCACCGTCACCCAATGAATCAGACAACTTCACAGAACCCGTAACCAACTGCTTGTTACCATTCTTCAATGCTGGTGAGTTAGCGTTCAATTGTGACGTTCCGTCAGCTAATTGCGCCACCCCATTACTCAACGTTGGGATTTGACCATTCAACTGGTTCAATCCACCAGCCAGTTGGTAAGACCCGTTAGCAAGTTGTTGGACACCGCTAACTAACGTTGGGACCTGCGTGTTTAACTGGTTCAAACCACCAGCCAGTTGGTAAGAACCATTGGCGAGCTGTTGAACCCCGCTAACAAGTGTTGGAACTTGTGTGTTTAACTGTGATGTCCCATTAGCCAACTGACTCGTTCCAGATGTCAGTGCACCAGACTGTGCGTTCAATTGAGAAGCACCGCTAGCCGCAGTTCCAACACCGTTAACATACGTTTGTAACTGCGCCAACTGTGTTGACATTCCGCCAGCCTGAACTTCAAGTGCCTTCAGCTGGTTAATCGTATCCTGACTCGTCAACGCATTTGCCGTGTTCAGCAAGGCTGAGGCTTGAGCAAATGTCGTTGTTGCCGTGCTTGATAATTGCTTCGTATCGATGCCGTTAATTGCAGACAGTGCCGGCGTCATTTGTGACATCAATGGTGTCAGCTGAGCTGATAGACCATCATTAACGGCCTTTGCTCCTGCCTGAGCTGTTAAGGCACCCGTTTTACCAGTCTTAACATCCCCACTAATGGCAGCAATCGCTGTCTGCTTATCAGCGTCACTCAGCGATGAGTTTTGAATGTCCGCAACAATCTTATCAAATGAATCATTAGCCGTTCCAGCAGCACTTTGAACCGTGTTCAAGCCACTGTTAGCACTAGCTACACCCTTTTGCAGGTCGGCTACGTTAATCCCAGCCAAACTTTCTTTAAGTGCTGCTAATTTATCAAGCGCACCCATTTGTGACTGTAAACTAGCCATGTTTGCTTGCAGACCCGGTGTTGCATCATGAACAGACTGCATCGCTGTTAACATGGCTGGCAGTTGTGATAACTGTGCTGACGCACTCTGGATGTTTTGTAGTCCAGCCGTAATCTTGCCGTTGTTTGCGGATAATTGTCCTAAGCCGCTGTTCAACTGACTAACTGCGGCCGTGTACTGCTGAGCACCGGCATTCACAGCCTTACTTCCGTTAGCTAATTGACCAACACCGCTTGCCAATGAGCCTGTACTCCCATTAAGCGTCTGTAACCCGCTGTTCAGTGTGTTGCCACCGTTGGCTAGCTGGTTAACACCGCTTGCCAGTGAGCCCGTACTCCCGTTTAACGTTTGAAGTCCGTTATTCAGTGCGTTCCCACCGTCAGCGAGTTGGTTAACGCCGCTCGCTAATGGACCGACACTCATCTTCATGGTTTGAACACCGTCATTGACCTGGCTCACAGCCGCCGTATACGTGTCAATTCCTGTCCCAAGGGTCTTTTGCCCCTTCGACAAGGTCTTTGCCCCGTTAGCAGCCTGCGTCATCCCCTTACCAACCTTTTTCACTTGGCTAAAGGTGGCGTCGGCATACGCTTTGATCACCGTTTGGCGGATCTTTTCGTTTAGCCCGGTCGCCCCAATTTGACTGATAACTTCCCCAATGTAGTTCAATGAACCATTGGTTTCATATTGAATCGTCATTTTCTTGGGGTTCTTGCTTAAAACGGACGCTGCATTCTTGGACGTGTCCTTCGGGAAGGTCACGATCGTATAATACTTTTTGTCCTTTAAGCCCTGTTTTGCTTTCTTTTCAGAAACAAACCACCAGCCCAGTTGATGATCTTTTTTCAAAGACTTCACTGCCTGATCTCCGACGTCTAATTTCTGACCCTGATATGTGACCGCCTTGTCGTTATTAACAACGGCAACGGGCAAATGCTGCGTTTCACCATATGGATTCCACACAGACTTCAGGAAGAAAATACTGTACAAGAATGGAATGATCATAATTGCTAAAACCGAAATCAAAATCAACCGGTTTTTGCCAATAAACTTCCATTCTTTGGCAACCATTTTCACTTGGAGCCACCTCTACTTTTCTAGAATTGACGCGGCAGTTTTCCGCCGCTGTTCAGTCACTTACGCACCGTGGTGCTAATCCGCCATTGCGGATATTACAAGTCCACAATATACACTGATTGACCACAAACCTCAACCACTTCTGAGCACCAATCCCGTTTGGGGGCGGTTACATTTTTGCCAAATCAAAAGGGACTTAATCGCATGTGGGCTGCTTACTCATTAGCGCCACGCGATTAGCCCCTTTCCATTAGCCTTCTGGTCGTTTTAACGGTTGATCTTGTCGGAGTGGTAAGTGAATGACAAAACTCGTTAAATTTGGATCTGATTCTGCAAAAATGTACCCACCATGACGTTCAACAATGCTTTGTGCAATGGCTAACCCTAAGCCAGTACCACCCGTCTCCTTTGACCGCGACTCTTCCACCCGGAAGAACCGTTCAAATAACTGATTAAGCGCTGCCGTTGGGATTTCTCGACCATCGTTTGACACGCGAACAATGACCTCCGTCGCCGTTGCCTGCGCCGTTAGTTCAATAAACGTCGCGTCCTCGCCATACTTTAGTGCGTTTGAAATCAGGTTATTGAACACCCGCCCCATCTTTTCCGCATCAGCTTCCATCATGATGTTATCCGGCGTGGTGGTTGATGTAATCGTCAGGTTCTTCCGGCTTGCTTCCAGTTCATAACTGGCCGCCAACTGTTCGAGCATCTGGCTAAAGTTCACCGTGTTCATTGTGAGCTTCGTTTCGGTTCCCTGCATCTTAAGGTACTCAAACAGGTCCTCCACCAGTGATTTCATCTGGGTTGCCTTCAAATACGCAATATGCGCGTATTTAACCAGGTCTTCGTCTGTTTGGTACTGTTTATCCTCAATCAGTCCTAAGTAGCCAATAATCGACGTTAAAGGCGTTCTGATGTCATGACTGACATTCGTAATCAATTCATCCTTTGATCGCTCTGCTTGCCGCTCATCATTCATGGACTGCGTGGCTGAATCAACCAGGGAGTTCACCGAGTCGACAACACGTTGCAACCGACTACTCAACCGAAACCGAATTCGGTGTTCCAAATGGCCCTCGGAGATGTAGTGCAACTCCGCAATGATGTGGTTCATTTGGTATAAGTGATACCGGCGAATCAGTCGCCATGACAGCACCCCGCAGTCAACCAGCACCAGTGCCGCAATGAACAAACTCTGGTAACTCCAGATGTAACGGCCGCCAATCACCAGTGAGCTCTTAATCATGTAGACCCCGCCAGCAATTCCGGGGTTCGAGTGCAAAACGTCATTTAAAATAACAACAATTGATAGATTTAAAAGGAGCAGCAACACAACGGTTACTACCCCTTCAAAAATCAACGACCACTTTTCACGTGGCGTTAGCTTCATCATTAGTGTGCCTCAATCTTGTAACCAACACCCCAGACGGTCTCGATTACCTTCTCGCCGTTTGTCGCTTCTTCAATTTTGTCACGGAGATGGCTCACATGGACCATGACGGTCTTAGCGGACACCACCGACTCTTGTTGCCAGACCCGTTCAAAGATGTCATCCGCAGAAAAGACACGGTTCGGATGACTCGCTAATAGGTACAAAATTCCAAACTCAAGCGCCGTTAACTGAATGGTTTGCCCATCAATCGTCTTCACTTCGTGTGAATCCTTGTTGATCGTCAGTGGCCCGATATCTAACACGTCTGGTGTATCTGAGGTCACGTGATCTTCAGACCGCCGTAACAGTGACTTGACCCGCGCCATGACTTCCAGTGGGTTAAACGGCTTTGTCACGTAATCATCAGCGCCAGAAATTAGGCCCTGAATCTTATCCATGTCACCCGTTTTGGCTGACAAGATCAAAATCGGAATCTGTGAGTCTTTCCGAACCTGTTTAACCACTTCGATCCCGTTCATTTCAGGCATCATGATGTCTAAGATCATCAACCCGATGTCTGGGTTCGTGTTTAGCTTTGTAATGGCGTCCTTCCCCGTGTAAGCAGAGATGGGCTCGTAACCTTCGTTTTTAATGTAAATTTCCAACAATTGTGCGATTTCTTTATCATCGTCAACAACTAAAATCTTCATCGAGATTATCCTCCAATTGACTCCTTTAGCCCGCTCGACGTCCTACAACGGAGCGGTTACCTTGGGTTCATTCTACTAGAGTTTTCCGCTGGGGACAAATTAAGAAAGTGCAAGGATTTGCGGTTTGACCCTTTTTAGCGACCGACCAAACACCCGTAAACGCGAAACAAAGCGCAGACTTCTGACTCATCTAACACAAACAAGCACCTCATGGACATGAACCGTCCATAAGGCCGCCACCAGCGGTTTACTGCCGTAAACGCGAAACAAAGCGCAGGCTTCTGACTCATCTAACACAAACAAGCACCTCATGGACATGAACCGTCCATAAGGTGCTTGTTTGTGTTACCTGAGGGAGCCTAAACACGCTTTGTTTCGCTCTGCTCTTATCTTCTTCTGTTTCTTCCAGCCGCACCGGAGAACATACCACCGACCACGTTGAAACGCCGCCGGATCCACATGTCACCCCCAAATGAAGCCAATGCAATGACGATGTACAGCCATGCTGGAACGATTGGGTTGATTGCTTGTGGTAACAGGCTAACTGCTGCAAACAGCACCAAAATCCCCACTAACAGGCCGGCCATGTAGAGTAAGATCCGCCACAACGGCAACCGTTGATGACCACTCGCTGGGTTCAAGATTGGTGTTAACCACGCCCAGCCAAGACCGAAGACGGCGGAAACCAGGATGATCCCCACAATCCCCATTTGACCAGATTGTGCTGCTGATGCCTTTGAAAAGTAACCCAGGATCCCGTACATCGCTGTAAAGATTGCCAGAATACTCAACATGCTGTCAGCTGCTGTTGGCCAAAAACCAGCCATTTCACCCTGACCGTTAACGGCACCAGGCTTAGCAGGCCCGTTGATCAACTCCTCAGCGTAGGCCGTTGGTGTTCCAAACAGCTGTTTCGCCGTTTGCCCCGTCTTCTGGCCTTCCTGAAGCTTCGTCAACGTTTCATCAAGCTGGGTGTTCCGCTTTTCACCCGTGTAGTTTTGTTGGTCTAACATTTTGTTCAGCTGGAACATGAATTCTTCGTTCCGTTTTGTCAAACCAATCCCACTGTAGCGGCTGACATCCGTCCGTGCCTGGCCCCGGTGTTCTTGCTTTGCGTTCGCGTTACGTTCGCGATTTTCTTCACTCACAATCAGTTCTCCCCACTTTTATTTAGACGTTAAACCGGAATTCGACGATGTCACCATCCTGCATCACGTATTCCCTACCTTCGACCCGAAGCTTACCGGCTTCACGAACCTTTTGAATCGTTCCCTGTTCGTCAAGATCAGCAAACGACATCACTTCCGCCCGGATAAAGCCACGTTCAAAGTCAGAATGAATGATTCCGGCAGCTTGCGGCGCCTTTGTTCCAGCACGGAACGTCCAGGCACGCGTTTCCTTACCACCGGCAGTGAAGAACGTTTCCAACCCCAGCAACTTGTAAGAAGCCCGAATCAACTTGTTCAAACCGGGTTCTTCAACCCCTTCAGCTTCAAGAAATTCCTGTTTGTCTTCATCAGGCATTTCAGCAATTTCTTCTTCCGTCCGGGCGGAAACAGCAACCACACCGCTTCCTTCCGTCTTGGCAAAATCAGCAATTTGTTGAACATATGGTGAGGCGTCTGGGTCAGCCATGTCATCTTCGGCGATGTTGGCCACATACAACACTGGCTTTGACGTCAGCAGGAACAGGCCATCGACCACTTTTTGTTCATCCTTGTCGAAGTCCAGTGTGCGAACACTCTTTCCGGCTTCAAGAACCGGTTTGATCTGCTTCAACACGCTGTATTCAGCGATTGCATCCTTTTCCTTGGCGTTTGTCGCCGCCTTTTCCACCTTGGCGTACCGTTTGGTGACAGCATCTAAGTCGGCAATGATCAGTTCTGTGTTGATCGTATCAATGTCTTCTAAGGGATCCACCGTTCCGGTTACACTGGTGATGTTGTCATCATCAAATGCCCGAACCACGTGAACAATGGCATTCACTTGGCGAATGTTTTCAAGGAACTTGTTTCCCAGACCTTCACCCTTGCTGGCCCCCTTAACAATTCCGGCAATGTCCGTAAATTCAAACGTTGTTGGAATCACCTTGTCGGCTGGTTCAATCTCTTGAATCCGTGCCAAGCGGGCGTCTGGGACTTCAACCATCCCCACGTTTGGTTCAATGGTTGCGAATGGATAGTTGGCCATTTCTGCTCCGGCCTTGGTAATTGCGTTAAAAAGCGTTGACTTACCCACGTTTGGTAAGCCGACAATTCCTGCTGTTAAAGCCATGTTTACAACTCACACTTTCTCCGATTTATTCTGCTGACGCGCGGCGTAAAACCTTTTTTAGCTTCTTTTCGAATTCACGCCGCGGCATCATGATGAGGTGGTCACAACCAAGACACTTGATCTTGATGTCCGCTCCGACCCGCGTGATTTCCCACTCGTTGGTCCCACATGGATGCGGCTTTTTCATTTCAACAACGTCGCCTTTGTCATACATCACGAATACCTCCGTTGTCTTGTTTCTTCACTAATCGAGCGAAATTCCTAGTAACTCAAGAATCCGCCCCAAATCATCATTTGACATGTAATCAATCTCAATGTGTCCTTGACCCTTGGTACCGTTTGAAATCTGAACCTTTGTTCCAAACTTCTCCTGAAGTTGGGTTTCGGAAGCCCGGACATAGGCCGATTTCTTCGCTGCGGGCTTTGGCTTAGCTTGCTTATCGTTGTTCATTTCAGCAACAACTTTTTCCAGTTCACGCACCGTCATGCCATTTTTGGCAACCCGTCGTGCTAAACCAACAACCTTCTGCTTATCCTTTAACCCTAGAAGGGTCCGCGCCTGGCCCATTGACAGTTCTTCACTGGCTAACATTTCCTTGACTGGTGTTGGTAATCCCAGTAACCGCAAGTAATTTGCAATGTAAGGCCGGCTCTTCCCTAACCGCGCAGATACCTCTGCTTGCGTCAGGTTCAGCTTGTTCATCAACGTTTGGTAGGCTTCCGCTTCTTCCAGTGGTGATAAGTCTTCACGCTGAAGGTTTTCCAGCACGGCGACTTCCATCATTTCACGGTCATCCATGGGACGGACAATCGCTGGAATGGTCTGCCGGTTTGCTAACTTCGAGGCCCGAAAGCGCCGTTCACCAGCGATGATTTCATAACGGTTTAAACTCGCATCTGGCTGCCGGACGATGATTGGTTGGAACACGCCGGACTTTTCGATGGAGCTCGCTAGTTCTTTTAACGCCTTGTTATCAAACGTTTGCCGTGGTTGGTATGGATTTGGCCGAATGTCTGCCAGCGCCAATTCCTGCACGTTTTCTGCGGTTACTTCACTGATATTTTGACTGAGGTCATTGTCCTGAAAGAGGGCTTCGATGCCACGGCCTAATCCTTTACCTGATGCATTTTTACTTGCCATGCGCTGCTAGGACCTCCTCTGCTAACTGTGAATACACTTGTGCCCCACGAGACTTCGGATCGTAATCAATGATGGCCTGCCCATGACTAGGTGCTTCTGACAACCGCACGTTCCGTGGAATAATGGTCTTGTAGACCCGGTCGCCAAAGTACTTTTGAACTTCTGCGTTCACTTCGGCTCCCAAGTTTGTCCGCGCGTCGAACATGGTCAACAGAACCCCTTCAATTCGCAGGCTCCGGTTAAAGTGCTTCTGAACCAACTTAATGGTGTTCAGCAACTGGCTTAACCCTTCCAAGGCATAATATTCACTTTGAACGGGGATCAAAATTGAATCACTAGCCGTAAAGGCGTTGATCGTTAACAGTCCTAACGACGGTGGACAATCAATCAAAATAAAGTCGTAGTCATCGATCACCTCTTGCAAGGCGTCCTTTAACCGTGTCTCTCTGGCCATTAAGTTCGTCAATTCAATTTCGGCACCTGACAACTGAATCGTGGCCGGAATAATGTCCATTCCTGGGTGATTCGTTGCTAAAATAACTTCCGAAACGGGGGTTTCATTGACCAAAATATCATAAATATCTTTTTGAATCGTGGCCTTTTGAATGCCGATCCCACTGGTAGCATTCCCCTGGGCGTCCGTATCTACTAGTAGAATGCGTTGCCCTTGGTTTGCGAGGCACGCGCCCAGATTAACACTGGTCGTGGTCTTCCCAACACCACCTTTTTGATTTGCGAGTGCAATTACGTATCCCATCAACGTTAACTCCTCAATATCCTTTGGTTAATTCTTATCAGCATGGCCATTTTTCGGCAGGTCGATCACAATTCGGTAACCCGTCTCCGTAGCCTCTTCATGTACGTGCACCGTTAACCCCGTGTCCCGAATCATTTTCGTTGATTCCTTGATGGTGTTAACTGCGATTCGTGTGTCAGAGGTGAGCCCCCGGAGCCGTTTCTTAGGCCGCCGTGGCGCCACTGGTTCATCGTTTGTCATGTCCCGCACGAGCCGTTCCGTCGCTTGAACATTGAGGTGGTGAGTCTCAATTTGTCCAAGTGCTTCCCGTTGTTGTGCCGGATTCAGCGGCAGTAACGCGCGCCCGTGACGTTCTGACAAGCGCCGTTCATTGATTGCTACTAGAACAGGGTCACTTAGCTTTAATAACCGAAGCTTGTTTGCAACAGCTGACTGGCTCTTACCAACCCCGGCAGCTAGTTGCGTTTGCGTCAAATTATTGAGCGTCATCAGCCGTTGATAGGCTTGTGCTTCTTCAACCGCTGTCAATTCTTCACGCTGTAAGTTTTCAATCAGCGCAAGTGAGGCCGTTTCCTGATCGTCCATTTTCTCAACAATCGCAGAAATAGTGGTCCACTCCAACGATGTAACGGCCCGAAAACGCCGTTCGCCGGCAATGATTTCATACTTTTCCGGTTCGTATTCACGCAAAATGATCGGTTGTAACAAGCCATGATCATGAATCGTTTGTGCAAGTTCCGCAATCGCGTGCTCATCAAAGATCCGGCGTGGTTGGTACCGGTTCGGAATGATTGCAGCTAACGGAATCTGTTCCACCCTTTGTTGCGGTGTCTCGTCATCCTTACTGCGGTTCCCAAAAATTGAAAATGCCATTGGCTCCCCGTTCCTTTCACAAAAACTTACTGATTGGTCAGTGGTTCTTTATTTGGCGTCCCTGGACGCCGCGGGTAACGGTTTGGCGTTGCCTTAACCTTATCGATCACGATGATCTCCCGGGGGTCAGCTGACACCGGCAATTCGAATTGATACTGTGCGCCAACCTTGCCACCCAACGTGTGGATCGCAAACGTTGCCTGACGTAGCTCTTCATTGGCGCCACTGGCCTTCATTGCTAGCAACCGTCCGCCCACCTTAACTAATGGCAAGCATAGTTCGCTCATCACGCTCATCCGCGCTAAGGCACGCCCTGTAACGTAATCAAATGCCTCTCGTTGCGGTGACTTTTTCCCGCCAGCTGTTTCAGCACGATCATGGATCAACGTTACGTTGGTTAGGCCTAACGTATCAACCAATTCCTGAAGGAACCCGATCCGCTTGTTCAGTGAATCGATGATTGTGACTTTCAACTGGGGAAACATAATCTTTAAAGGCAACGACGGAAAGCCCGCACCAGCACCAACATCACATAGCGTGGCGGCTTGTGTTTGAAGTTCTGGAACGGTCAACGCAACGGTTAGTGAATCGTAAAAATGCTTAAGGTACACATCATCACGCGCCGTAATGGTCGTCAGGTTAAACTTCTCGTTTGTTTCGATCAATAAACTAAAGTACGTGGCAAACTGGGCTAACTGTTTGTCCGTAATGATAACACCGTGATCAGCAAGAGCTGCGGCGAACTGTTCTGGATTCATATTTACTCCTTCAATGTGAAACAACTGCATGTTTCACGTTCCTAACCAGTTTACCTAAAAAACCGCAATAAAACAACCGCCAGCAACACGACTCACAAGGCTTATCGCCCCGTCAGACCATGCCATCGCGGTTGTCATTTAAGATCACATTTTAATTACGTTTTTAAATTAAAGTCGTCGCCAAATTGCGAGGCCACCCGTTAGCAACAACCAGCCAATTATCCCACCAATTGTGTTTAGCAATAAATCATTTAAATCAAACGTCCGGTCGCCCAAATTAAAGAAGTTCATCACTAGCTGGGTGCACTCAATAAATAATGACGTTCCGAAGGCCAACGCCACAGATCGCGAAAAGCGCCGTAATTGCAGCGCCAGTCCACCTGCAAGCAAGGTTAGTGGCGTCAACATCAACCCGTTACCAATGATTTGATAGAGGCTCGTTGGCTGTTGCCAGTTGTACCACAGCGCCAGTGGATGTGTGGCAATCGCCCCCTGAAACGTGTACCCACTCGCTGCCAACGTTTCAGCATTCGCACTTAAATTAATTGGGAAAAGGGTCATATCAAATAGCAGCCACAGATACCCGCACAGAACCAGTTCAAACGTAAGCCGTGCAAACGTCATTCGATCGTGCCGCCGATCCTGAATGACCCAGCAGATAAAAATAATTGTTAGTGGGATCACTAAAATTGTGCTCGTGAGCAAGCCATGTTCATCAAACATTACGTAATCCCCCTTCGTTAGTTTTGTACCACTAGCTTACAGCGTGCGCCAAACTTTGTCTGTTTTCATGGATGGTCTTGATAAATTTATAAATAAGTCGGCCACACCGTGCGCCAACATAAAAGGACCGTCACGCATTTAGCGGACGGCCCTTATCTGTGAATCATGTAATTGCGATATCTAATGATCTAGCTTACCAAACGAATAAGCCGACCATCCCAGCAGAGAGTAATGAAACTAAGATTCCTGATAATAGCATGTAACCAACGTTGCTAGAAACCATGTCGTTCTTCTTCTTGTCAACCATTCCCTTGAAGGCACCGATGATCATCCCGGTTGTCCCAAAGTTGGCAAATGATGTTAAGAAGACTGTCAATACGGCTTGGTAATGCTTTGGGAAATGTTCGATCTTTCCCGTTAATTCACCCATGACAACGAATTCGTTGGTAACTAACTTAAGACCCATCATTTGTGAGAAGTCCCAGGCAGTATGGAAGTTCAATCCCATCAACCAAGCAGGGATGAACATGATTACACCAAGGATACTTTCCAATGATAATGGCTTCCAGATCAAACCAAGCAATTGGTCAATCAAGGCAGCCAAGGCAACGAACGCAATAACGTTCGCTGTGATGATCAAAATCAACGTCCCGGCACCAAGGATGGAGTCACCCAAGAATGAGAAGAATGGTTCGCGCTTCCCGTTTGGTTGAACGTCCCCAGCTTCTTCAGCAGCAACGGCACTTTCGTCGTCTTCGCCACCAACAACACCAATCTTGGCGATGGTGTCTTCTTCAGGAGTAACTTCGATTGGGTTCAGCATGTTCGTAACGATCAATGCGTTGATACAGTTCAACGGAACGGCAGTTAACACGAATTGACCGGGAACCATTTGAACGTAGGCCCCTAAGATTGATGCCGTCACACAACTCATGGACATCATGGCTAAGGTAACGTCACGTTCAGCCTTCATCGTCTTCAATTGTAACTTGGAAACAGCCAATGCTTCAGTGTTTCCTAAGAACATCATTTCAACGGCGAAGAATGATTCGAACTTTGGTTGGCCCGTAATGAAGCTTAAGCCACGACCGATCCATTTGATGATCCATGGTAAAATCCCAATGTACGTCAAGATGTCGAACATTGGCACGATCAGCAGGATTGGTAACAGTGAACTCGTAATGAAGTTCACTGGTGCTGGATGAGTCCCTGTGGCCCCAACCCAGTTTGGCAATGCAAAGTTAATCCCCTTGTATGCCACTTGAACCAACCATGTAAACCCATCGGCAGCGCCCTTAACACCGGCTTGACCAGCTTTGAAACTAGTTAATAACCAGGCAATGACTAAGTTTAAGACAACCATGATACCAACGGAACGCCACTTGATTTTTGAGCGGTTCTTTGACAAAGCCCAAGCGATGGCTAAGTAAATAATGACACCCGCAATGTTGATGAAAATATATGGATTCATCAGAATATGTCCTTCTTTCTAAAATGATGGAAAATAATATGTTGAGTCTAAATGCGCCCATTTAAGCTCTGCTACTGGTTTCACCGCGGTAACCGCGGTGCTGATATCAACAATCACACTCCTCCCTCAGTTGTCGAGCCACCTAAATAAATAAAGTTCACACAATAATGGCAGTGTAATAACCACCCATAAATGGCACAAGAAGGCGGCTCTTCCCGACCAATTAATAGTACCGTTAAACGGCCAAAGTGTAAACATTGTTTCACTTCACAAAGCACATTTTAATTTTTACACCGGTTTCACGAAATTTAAAAGTTATTGAAACCGTTTACCAACAGCAATTTCCGAACATCGACTCATTAAATATTATTTTAATTATTTTCTCACTTGGTTAAACATTTTACGTTGCGTCAAGAAAGGGATTCACCCCAAATTTGCGGTTCATCCACCAGTAATGGTTAATTCTTCAGTCGTCCAACAGTTAACTCCATCATAGCTATGCTCAGTAACTTTTGGAAAGGACGGCTGCTTTTGCTTTTAACAACTTCCTGCTACACTCGAAGTAACGTCCCCTCTGGAAAGGAGTTTGTCATGGCCGCTTCTTCATTTGCTTACCAAGTTTTTGTGACCGTCGTTGCAAAGCAGACATTTCTTGCCGCTGCGGAAACGTTAAACATTACGCCTAGCGCTGTCAGTCACTCGATCAATCAATTGGAAACCCAGCTCGGTTTTCCACTGTTCATTCGCAGTCGTACTGGCGTGACCCTCACCGCAAACGGCCAGACCGTATACCCCGTCATCCAGGACGTTTTAAATGCGGAAGCGCGGCTTGTTCAAGAAGCCGACCACATTAACGGCCTGACCAGTGGGACGGTCAAAATTGGCGCCTTTTCCTCCGTTATGTTGAACTGGCTGCCAGAAATCATTCGTGATTTTCACCAGCGGTATCCAGACATCAACGTTAGCGTTTATCAAGGGCGGTTTAACGACATCGCCGAACGCGTTCGTTTGGGCCTCCTTGATATTGGCTTTTCCGCACTCCCCATCACGCAGGCGGTTCAGCTTCATCCGTTGGTGAAGGATGAAATTTTCTGCATTACCCCAAAAGACTTCACACCAAAAAACGGCCACGTCATGACAAGTGCCGACGTGGCCGATAAAACGTTTATTTTGCAGCAATCCGATTATGATCGTGATACCAAGTTAACCCTTGACCGGTATGATGTAACACCAAATTCACTGTTTTATTCTGTTGATGACGCTTCGATCATCTCAATGGTTGAGGCGGGGCTTGGCTTCGGTGTCCTGCCTAACCTGGCCCTTCAACGGATTTCCGGCAACGTGAACATCTACCCGTTTGACGAGCCTCATTACCGAACACTCTGTGTGGTGGCAAATCAAGCACTGGCAAATACGCCCACCACGGCCAAAATGTTGGCTACGATTCACACCCATTTGGCCGCCCGCTATCAAACAGACCTGCTCTGGTAACGTTATGGTCTTTTCAATCCAGCCATAATCATCTCAATCACACCGCTTAACGGTGACCGAACCGGATCCGCTTGGTTCATCCGAATCGCCTGTGCATAGCTCACAATGGTGGACAGCCCCATCCCAAGTAACACGTTCGGGCTCATTGGGCGCAGTTCACCTGAGGCGATTCCTTTCTTAACCTCGTCTTCGATGTATTTGAAATCAAGAAACGTTTCTTCGTGATCCATTTCTAGCGTGGATAAGATCGGCGAATATTCAATCTGAACGATCAAAGACGTTGCTACTGGTTGATCCGTTGCAAACTGATACAGCGACCGAAGAAACATTTCAATGTTAACCAACGGTCCAGCAGACGCATCAAAATACGCCAGCAGGTAATCGATCATCAATTGCTTCGCGCTTAAAAACGTTTGTTTGATCAAATCGTCCTTGTTTTTAAAGTAAATGTAGATGTTAGACTGGGAGATTCCCACCGCGGTTGCCACCTTTGCCATCGTGACACCACTGATTCCAACAGTAATTATCATGGTTGCGGTCGCATCAATAATGCGCTGCCGTCTTTCATCATTTTTCTCTCGCATATTATTCACTATAAAAAAATTCCCATTCTCCGTCAACAATAAAATCTTTTATTATCAAGCATTTGACAAAGAACGTTCATTCTTTTATACTAGCTTCATCAAGTCGATTATTCAAATCGATTATTTTTCTACAAAATAAAAGAATGTTCATTCTTTTAAAAGGGGCTCATTCACATGCAACCTAAACCTGTCGCTTTAATTACTGGTGCTTCTTCCGGAATGGGGGCTGCCGCCGCTAAACAATTTCTTCACGCCGGTTACACCGTGTACGCTGGTGCACGGCACGTCGATAAAATGGCCGACCTTGCCGCACTTGGCATCCACACATGCCACCTTGACGTAACGGATGGGGCGTCTAACCAGGCCTTTGTCGACCAAGTGTTAGCTGAGACCGGACGGATCGACGTCCTCATCAACAACGCTGGTTACGGGAGTTTTGGTGCGCTAGAAGACGTTTCTTCTGTCGAAGCTAAACGACAATTTGATGTTAACGTTTTTGGCGCCATGAACCTCACCCAGCTAGTCTTACCAACCATGCGCCAACAGCATTACGGTAAAATCATCAACAATTCATCTATTGGTGGCCAAATTTACGGAACCCTTGGTGGCTGGTACTTTGCTTCAAAGCACGCACTGGAGGCGCTTAGTGATACCCTCCGCCTAGAAGTTGCCGACTTCGGCATTGATGTGATCATCATCGAACCAGGTGGAACGAACACCAATTGGGGCGCCATCGCGGCCGATAACCTCTTGAAGGTAACGCCGCTAGACTCCCCTTATCGGACGGCCGCTGAATCGTTTGGCATGCTCTCTGGTGCTGGTTTTAGCCGGTCACCAGAGGATCTTGATTACCTCATGTGGAAAACGACAACCATCGCGCACCCAAAGAGTCGTTACCAAGCCAGTTTCGGTGATAAACTTGCGGTTGTGGCCGCACGGAAACTGTCCTACCGGATGTACGACCGGCTGGCCAAGTTTGCAACTAAGGCAACGGCACGCCATAATGCCGCCAAAACAGCTACTGAAGGTCACCTCACTAACAATTAAAAAAAACGGTCCGCCAGCACAAATTTTGTGTTGGCGGACCGTTTTTCAATCATCATGATTCATTTTGCCCTTGCTCCGTTAGCAAGCTCACCAATTCATCCGCGTGAAGGAGCCCAAAGTAACGGGGCACATCAAGCTGATCAAACACCGTCGTTACCGCGGCTTTATCATACTGCACGCCAACCAATGCCGTTTCGACATCGTGAATATCTGCCTGCCCAAAGAAATCACCCGTGATCTGCATCGCTTTAATGTGACCGGCCGTTACATCAAAGGCAAACATAACGGTTCCTGCGTCAAAATGACGGCGGCGGGTCACACTAAAGGCTGGTGATTCGCCGTAAATCCAGTCCCAATTCTTAAAGTAGCGGTCCTCCAGGTCATGAATACCTGCCCACGCTTCGTCATCCAGTTTATAAGCATGTGCGACTGTCAAATCTGAAACACCGAGAATTTTCTTCGCTAACGTATCCCGAAATGCTTCAATGCTGAGGTGTTGTTCAGCTGAATCAAAGAACGGTTTCAGGTTTGTGACCCGACTTCTAACGGATTTGATTCCCTTTGATGCCATCTTGTCTGCCGGAACGTTTAACGCCTTCGTCAGCACCGATTGATCGACGTCGTACATCAATGTTCCATGTGAAAACAACCGCCCGTTTTCGGCGTGCATGGCGTTCCCAGAAAACTTACGGCCATCGATCGTGAGATCGTTCCGGCCCGTCATGGCAGCCCCTGTAGCCCCCATCTCATGAAGTGCCTGAATCACAGGATCGGTAAACCGTTTAAAGTTCCCCACCGCGTCACCATCGTCTTTAGTGATGAAGCTAAAGCTCACGTTTCCTAAGTCATCATAAACGGCCCCACCGCCAGAAGTCCGGCGTGTCAGGATGATTTCATGCTGGTCCACGTACGCCTGATTGATTTCTGCCAAAACGTTTTGATATCGCCCCACGATGATACATGGTGAATTAATGTAAAAGTATAAAATCGGTTCATCCAACTGTGCATGTTCCATCAAATAAGTTTCAATTGCCAAGTTTTCTCGAATATCACGGCCTGGACTCACTAGGTACCGCATGTGACCACCCCTTACGTTTGATAGGCTCATTGTACGACTTTTCTGGGGCGTTGGAACACCTGCCAGTGTATTGTCATCTAACGCAAATAGGGACGCATAGGCGGTTACCTATGCGTCCCTATTCATGTTATCTGTCCGGGTTTAACCGCACACTGTTTTAATCTGCTGAAAGTGATTCGATTGGATCCAATTTGGCAGCCTGATGTGATGGTGCCATCGCTGCCAGCAGGCTGATGATGATGCTTGCCAGTAAGCCAAACGTGATGTAACCGGCCGTCATCTGGATGATGCTGAAGTGAATGGCCGCACCCGCCACGTGATTGATCAACAGTTCAACCAACCATGCGAGGATGATCCCAACAACAGCACTGAACAGCCCGATAAAGAAGGCTTCTGATACGAACAGGTTTCGAATGTCGCGACGACGAACCCCAAGGGCCCGCAGAACACCGATTTCCTTGGTCCGTTCTGAAACACTGATGTACAGCACCACAATAATCATGATTGCTGAGACCAGCAGTGAGATTGCCGCAATTCCAGCCAGAACGTAGAAGGCCAGTGAAATGTACGTGTTCAGCGAATCAAGGATCGCACCAACACCCGTAATGGTGAAGGCGGTCTTACCGTTCGTCTTCATGCTCTTGATCTTGTCCTGAACGGACTTAGTCGTCTGAACGTTACTTGTATCAACCGTTGCGAAGTTTGGCCGTAACGTTGCGTTATTGGCCTTATACATGGATTCTAACGTCCCGTATGAAACGGCTGGCGTCCCAGAGTTGATGATTCCTGAAACTTTCAACTTCTGCGTCATGGCAATTGGCTGGTTGTTATCGCCCATGGCCGTCGCACTGAACGTTACTGTCTTACCAACCAGTGATTTGTAGTTACTCTTGTTCAACTTCTTTGCGACATCCTTGGTTAACAGGATCTCATTTTTACCAGGCTTTGAACCGGTCTTAATGTCAGAGGCTTTTTCCGTCTTATTCCATGTTTGGAATTGGAACATCCGCTGCGTCTTACCGCTATAATCAACCTGGGCCCCATTAGCGATGTAGTAACCAGGCACAACGTCATCGACACCCTTGACCTTCTTCATCCGGTCACGGTCAGCCTTGGTCACTTCCACAGCCTTGACCGCCGTTTCCTGACTGGTCTTCTTGGCGACCTGAACGGCCGTTGGATTGATTTGACTTTCAATTTGATCATTCATGTACCCCTTAACCCCGTTCCCAAGGGACAGCATTAAGATGACACTGAAGATCCCAATCGCACCACCAAAGATGATCAACAGATTCCGTTTGGTGTTGTAACGCATGTGTTGCAAACTCATCTTTAACGTTGACCGGAAGCTCAGGTGCTTAGTCTTCGTTGACAATTGTGGACCTTCAACAGGGAATGGATCCTTCAGCTGACGGTCTTCGTTGATTTTCCCGTCTTCCATGTGCACGATCCGGGTGCCGTGGTTCGCCACGTCCTGACTATGCGTAACACAGATCACCAGCTTGCCGCTCTCAGCGATGCCGTCCATCAATTCCAAGATTTCCTTGGTGTTTTGCGAATCCAGCGCACCCGTTGGTTCATCCGCAATGATGATGTCAGGGTCGGAGGCTAATGCCCGAGCAATGGCAACACGTTGCTTTTGACCGCCTGAAATCTGGTTGGGATACTTGTGGATGTGGTCGCCTAAACCCACTTGCTTTAGTAGGTTTGTGGCCCGTTCAACCTGTTCGTGGTGGGACAAATTGGTCATTTCCAAGCTCACCATAACGTTGTCTAGCAACGTTAAGTGACTGATCAGGTTAAAACTTTGGAAAATGAACCCAATTGTTTGCCGACGGTAGCTGTCAAGATCACTTTCCTTGGCGGCATGCATGGACTTGCCTTCTAGTAATACGTCCCCTTCGTAGGCGTGGTCCAGTCCCCCGATGATGTTCATCAACGTTGACTTCCCACCACCAGATTCCCCCAGAATGGAAACAAATTCGCCACGTTCAAATTTTAAACTAATCCCTTTCAGGACTGGGAATGGCTCTTTGTTCATGTAGTAGGATTTATGAATATCCTTCAACTCTAAAAAGCTCACGGTTATACCCTCTCAATTTCTTTTTGTAGGTCTTTCAAATTGGCTCTAACCTTACCAAATGCCCCCACGTTTAACAATTGATTTTTGTCATAAATCACCCAACGTTACACTTTCTTAAAGAATTGTTTCCGATGGAAAGATATGTGAAACAACCATTCATGGACTTAAGCATTTTCCTTAATTCACTAAAGATGTTTAAGCTTTTATTAGAACCTTAACTTGTGGCCCCGCTACCCATTCACAGCAACGCTTTGCAATGCTAGGATACAGTTAAAATCATATTTTGGTGGTGGAGCTCCATGAAATCGTTCGGCAGTTTTTTTATTCATCGTGCACATAATAATCAGGGGAAAGTCGCCATTGAAATTGGCATGGACACAAAAAAGCCGCTTCTCGTCAACGCCTTTTCCCGAAGTTTAGCAGCCGTTGACCACATCACGGTCAACTATTCAGCCGCAGAAATCGTCGTCCAGTCAACCGATCGCGGTGAACTCACCATGCGTGAATACATGCTGGTGGATGACGAAAGTTACTACGCAAATGTGCAGGAAAACGATCGCACATTAAGCATCAATGCTGGCGCAAGACCGGCGCGCGATAACCTCCGAATCCGTATTGAGCTCGACATTCCCGCCGCGTATCACGGCCGGTTAGAAATCAGTTCTGTTAGCGGCCCCATCAAACTAACGAACCTACACCACCTTCGAAGTTTAGCCATCAGTTCAACAAACGGGCCCATTACCCTCCTTGATCTGTCCATGACCTGCTTGACCATCGATTCCGTGACGGGCAACATCCAGGGCGAAGATCTTACCGCAGACATGTACACGATCGACGCCATGAGTGGTAACGTGACCCTCATGAACACCAAAGGGGCCTACGCTATTCACTGCGCTGCTGGGGCTTTAAAGTTAAACGATGCCCATGGCCACGGTAAGTTCACGGTCACTAGTGGAAGCGCCAAGCTGGCCTTTACCGACGTTGACGGCAACTTATCCGCCGAATCATCCGCTGGTTCCGTTCGTTTACAGGTTCCCCGCGCGTTGGCCTACAGTTTTAACCTTGAAACGTCCATTGGAAGCTTAAAAACACCAGAAATGGCCCACTTTGCAAACAACGAACGCAGTTATCAAACGGGCGCTGTCGGCGGCCCCTCAGACATCACGATCAGCATGTTAACGGTTGTTGGGTCACTCGCTTTAGAAGCACGATAACCTTTTGCTTTTCAATAAAAAAAACGGTGGTTAAAACCGGGCTTAATCGACCCCATTTTAACCACCGTTTTTGTTTACGCTTCAAACGGCGTCTTAACCCAGTCTCGTTCTGACTGCCGAAAACGCGAACTGAAGCGCAGGCTTCGACTCATCTAAGAGAAACACCCCCTTCATGAACAAAGAACGTCCATAAAGGGGGTGTTTCTCTTAGATGAGGGAGCCTAAACGCGCTTCAGTTCGCTCTCCTTATTTTCTAAACATCTTAAATTGCAGGAACAGATCGTTATACAATCCCGTGTCCTTCACACCCAGATCCTGATAGATCTGCGTATTCTTCACTACACTAGCGCTTGGATAAAATTCCTTATCGTTACGCACCGCCGCTGGCAACAGTTTCTCTGCCGCACTGTTGGGCGTTGAATACCCAACGTAGGCCGCATTTTGTTTAGCATTTTCCGGTCGATTCATAAAGTTAATGAACGCGTAAGCCGCCTTCACATGTTTGGCCGTCTTTGGAATCACAAAACTATCCACCCAGAGGTTCGTGCCCTCTTTCGGAATGACATAGTGCAGGTGATCATTGTTACTGATCATCTCCGCTGCATTGCCAGAGTAGGTCACGGCCACAGCAGCTTCATTTTGCTCCATGTACATCATGATCTCATCGTCTAAAACGGCCTTCACGTTTGGTGTCAGCGTCGTTAGCTTGCGCTCCGCCGCGTTTAGTTGCGTCGTGCTAGTCGTGTTCACCGAGTGACCCTGGGCCATTAACGCCATCCCCAGAATGTCTCTGGACGAGTCCACCAACATAATGTTGTCCTTGAACTGTGGCGACCACAGATCATTCCAGCCGGTAATGGTTCCGGGTTTCACAAATTTATCGTTATAAACAATCCCCAGCGTTCCCCAAAAGTATGGAACCGAGTATTCATTGTGCGGATCAAACGCCAGATTTTTAAACTGCGGCGAGACGTTGTTCATCCCCGTTAACTGCCGTTGATCCAACTTTTTCAACAGGTGATCGGCCTTCATCCGCTGAACCATGTACTCACTCGGCACGGTCAAATCATACGAGGTGCCACCCTGCTTGATCTTAGTAAACATTGATTCGTTACTATCAAACGTTTGGTAAGAAACGTGAATCCCCGTTTCATGTTCAAACTTTTTAATTAATGCCGGGTCGATATAATCGCCCCAGTTATAGAGGTTTAGCACGTTGTCGCCAGTCCCCGTGATACCTTGTGACCGCTGGAGGTGCTGTGACATCACCGCTAGCCCTGCACTAATTGCTAAAACTGCAATCACCAAACTCATTAGCCGTTTCATTTGATCACCGCCTCAGTTTGTTCATTACGCAAGCGGTTCTTCACCTTCCGGCTCTGGTGTGCCTGACCAAACACATAGTACCCCGCAATGAGCACTAACGAAACAAGGAACCACAACGCTGACAACGCGTTGATCTCAAGGTCGACCCCCTGCCGCGCACGCGAGTAAATTTCCACGGATAGCGTTGAGAAGCCGTTTCCTGTTACAAAGAACGTGACAGCAAAGTCATCCAACGAATAGGTGATTGCCATGAAGAAACCCGCTAAAATACCGGGCATGATGGCTGGTAAAATCACGCGTGTCAACGTTTGCCACGCATTTGCACCTAAATCAGCCGCAGCCGAAATCATTGAGGCGTTCATTTCGTTTAGCTTTGGTAGGACCAACAACACAACGATCGGAATGGAAAAGGCAATGTGGCTAAGCAACACTGACACAAAGCCCAGTCGCAGCCCTAACATCGTGAAGAAAATCAGAAAACTGGCCCCGATAATGACGTCGGGTGAGACCATCAAAATATTGTTAAACGATAACACCGTTTGCCGAATGGCCCGGTGCCGGGTCTCATAAACGGCTAATGCCCCCGCCGTCCCGATAATCGTCGCGCATAACGACGACAGGAGGGCCACAATTAGCGTGTTTAAGACGATTTGAAGTAACCGGGGGTCATTAAACAGCGTTTGGTAATGCGCCCACGTAAAGCCCTGAAAATGGCCCATCGTGTTGCCCTTGCTAAATGAGTACAGCACCAAGAATAGAATCGGTGCGTACAAAATGACGAAGACCACGATCAGATAGGTGCGCGCCCACCCTGATAATTTACTTTTCATGGCGTTTGGCCCCCTTTCTCCGTTCGCCAGTAACCAGCATCGTTAGCAACATGGCCACAATTAGGACAACCCCAATCGTGGACCCCATGCCCCAGTTTTGTGTAACCAGGAAGTGCTGTTCAATTGCAGTCCCCAGCGTAATCACACGGTTTCCCCCAATCAAGCGGGTAATCATGAATAGTGATAGTGACGGGATAAAAACAGCTTGAACCCCTGCCTTCACGCCATCCAAGGTCAACGGAAAGATGACCCGACTAAACGTTTGCCACGGACTGGCCCCTAAATCACGGCTGGCATTCACATACGATGGTTTTAGCTCTGCAATCGCGTTGTAGATTGGAAGAATCATAAACGGAATTTCAATGTAGGTCGCCACGAACAAAAAGCTCGCGTCTGTAAACAGGAGTTGCTTTGGGCCAATCCCAACTAGGGACAAAAAACTATCTACGGACCCACTGCGTGAAAGCAGGCCAATAAAGGCGTACGTCTTTAATAAGAGGTTGATCCACGTAGGTAAAATGATCAAAAGAAGCCATAACTGTTTATGCTTTAATTGATTCAGTAAATACGCCGTTGGGTAACTGATCAAAAGGGTGATCAGCGTAATCAAAAAGGCGTACCACACGGAGTTAAACGTCATTTTCAGGTACACACTGGACTGAAAATACGTGGCGTAGTTTCCTAACGTTGCGTGCCCCGCAACGTTGAAAAATGATTGATAAACAATCAGGATCACCGGTGCGACCACAAACAGTGCAAGCCACAAGCCATACGGAATGTAATAAAAAAGTTTATTCTGTTTCACCGGTCTGATTCCTCACCTTCATACGTTTCCAGCCGAGCATCAAAATCTTCCTCGGACTCGTTAAACCGCATGACGTGAATGTCCTCCGGATCAAAGAACAGGCCCACTTGAGCCCCCACTTCCGTTCGGTGAATGGATTGGATGCGCCACGGATTACCCGTTTCATCGTGGCCGGTAATTTCAAAGAACACGCCGCGAAACAGCTGCGTATCAACCGTAATATCCAGCATCCCCTGATCCACCGTGGTGATGTCTAAGTCTTCAGGTCGAAGGACAACCTCAACCGGCTCATTTGGCTTCATCCCGGCGTCCACACAATCAAACTCCTTACCGGCAAACATGACCCGGTAATCACGAACCATTCGCCCACGAACAATGTTACTTTCACCAATAAAATCAGCGACAAAGTGGTTGATTGGTTCATCATAAATGTCCACTGGCGTTCCGGTTTGTAAGATTTGGCCGCTGTTTAACACAAAAATTTCATCACTCATGGCCAAGGCCTCTTCCTGGTCATGTGTCACAAAAATAAACGTGATTCCCAACCGTTGTTGCAATGCACGAAGCTCATACTGCATTTCTTTACGAAGTTTCATGTCCAGTGCTGACAGCGGTTCATCAAGCAACAAGACGTCCGGTTCATTGACGATGGCACGCGCAATCGCCACCCGCTGCTGCTGACCGCCAGATAGTTCGTTGATTTCGCGGTTTTCAAAACCAGATAATTGCACCATTTTTAGCGCATCCAGGACCCGGGTTTTCATTTCCGCCTTCGCCACTTTACGCAAGGTCAACGGAAAGGCCACGTTATCAAAAACGTTTAAATGCGGAAATAACGCATAATCCTGAAAGACCGTGTTTACTTTTCGCTTATTTGCCGGGACGTCGTTGATCCGTTTGCCGTCAAAGAGGACGTCCCCACTGGTGGCATCCGTAAAGCCCGCAATCAGCCGCAAAATTGTGGTTTTCCCACAACCAGACGGGCCGAGGAGCGTATAAAATTTTCCTTGTTCAATTTCAAAATCAATCCCTTTAAGAACCGTGGTGTCATCGTAGCGCTTCACGATGTTCTTAAATTCAATAATGGTTTTTGCCAAGCGTGTTCCCTCCATCACCATTAAATCTGCACTCTCATGCGGTTTCTATCGGCTTTCATAGTACCCGAAAATAACGTAAATAACTAGCAAATTTCATGACGTCCGTTAAGTGTTAACGCCATGTAATAAATCCACCTGACCCCGCGCAGGATCAAGTGATCATCGTTGAATGGTTCTGACTGCCGAAAACGCGATTAAACCGTCAGACCCCTACTCATCTAACGTAAAAGCGCACCCACGGACAAAGACCGTCCGTAGGTGCGCTTTTACGTTACCTGAGTAGGCCTAAACGGCGTTTTAATCGCTCTCCTAACCTACTTGATATAAACGTCGCGGAAGAACAATGACGTTCCGTTTGGATCAATCGTTAAGCCCTTGACGTCTGGTCGTTGCATGTACACGTAAGCGCCCTGGAAGACCGGTGCCGCAAACGCGTCATTCTTTACAATCTGATGTTCAGCATCCTTTAAGAATTCCCACCGCTTCGTTGGGTTCGTTGCGTAAGTCGTGTTCGCTTCCACCACGTCCTTCAAGTACGTTGGGTTCTTGTAGTCATCATCCAAGTGGTATGCCCCACCATCCGTAATGAATTGGTAAGGATCTTGGTAATCAGGACTCCAAATTCCGTAAATGATGTCGAATTGGTAATTATGACCGAAGTTTAACCGCTGCTTCAACGGCACTTCACGCACGTTGATCTTCAATCCTGGCAAGGTCTTTTCGTACGAGCTCTGCATGAATTCTGCGACAGCCTTTGATTCTGGTGTATCAGCTGATAAGAATTCCAACGTGAGGTTTTTCTTCCCTAGTTCACGGAGCCCTTCCTTAAATTCCTTTTGAGCATACTTCTTGTCGTACGGTGTCAAATCGCCACTGTACTTCCGGAAGTCTTCACCGTTTGCGTTTGAAACAAAGTTAGCCGGAACCATCCCGTTCAGCGGTGTGGACCCATCCTGTAACACGTTATTCGTTAATTGCGACTTATTGAAGCCCGTTGCCAGCGCCCGCCGAATGTGCACGTTTGCCGTTGCCGCCCGCTTCGTATTGAAGTTAAGATACCCAATGGCCGGAATTTTCCGACTGTGGTAGCCCTCACGCCCCTTATACTGCTTGACGTATTCATTATCGAGATCAATAAAGTCGAGCTTACCTGATTGATACAGGTTTGCCGCGGTACTTTCAGACTTAACCGTCGACATGGAAATCTTCTTGATCTTCACGTCCTTGGCGCCCCAGTAGTCGTTGTTCTTTACAAACGTCCACTTGTCGTTTGTTCCCGTCCAACCGGTCACTTTAAACGGCCCGTTGTAAATGGCGTGTTCAGAGCTCGTCCCGTAGGCAGCCCCCTGTTTCTTAACGTACGCTTCATCCTGTGGTGCGTACGGTGCCGTTGCCAATAATTGGTTCAGGTACGTGATCGGGTTTGCCAACGTCACTTGCAACGTGCGTTTGCCCAGTGCTTTGACCCCTAAATCAGAAAGGGGCTTTTTCCCAAGCCGAACATCCTGACCATTGGCCAATGCGTCCATGTTTTGTGAGTTTGGTGACCCTGTTGTGGGATCAACCACCTTCTGCCATGCGTACACATAGTTGGCGGCTGTTACGTCATCGCCGTTCGTCCACTTGTTCTTTCGCAGCGTAAACGTGTACACCTTTTGATCCTGTGATACCTTCACGGATTCTGCGCCCGCTAACACTGGTTTTCCATCCTTACCAATTCGGTACAAGCCCTCAATTGAGTTTTGGATGGCTTCGCCAGAACTGATGTCAGAATATTTGTTACTGTTCAACGTTGCTAATGCGTCAACGGTCCCAATTCGAAAATTATTCTTACTGGTTGTTGCCTGCTTATTATTGCCACATGCTGCTAACGTAACTGCCGCTACAATAAGCATTGCAGCCACACTCATGATGCGTCCAGTTTTCTTTAACTGTAAACGTCTCACACTCTTCGCCCCGTACTTTCTTTACGAATTATTTTTTAATGATGGCTATAATTAATATTCACACTGTTCTAACTGGTTACACACGTTCAGACAACATCGTTTCATCTTCGCTTAACCTCCATAATGACAACATAAAAGGCCCGACCAACAAGTGGTCGAGCCTAGTTTACCTCGTCTAATTAACCACGACGCTGTAACCTAGATGCCCACCTGTTGAACCACACTAAAACAAGCACACAGACATTGTGTACAAGTAGCAAATTCAACAAGGTTCATTGTGGACATCATCATGGTTACCTCCCGTAATTGCCTACCGTTAAACTTACTGAACATAAGTGCAAAAGTCAATAAAATTCTTTCCGATCGTTAGCTGATCCGCTTCAAAAAAGAAAGCGCTATAATGAATTATATCTTTTTGCCTCAAGGAGTATTCACATGAAAAATAATCAATTTGCTCGCCTCGACGTCGATTATTCGACCGCTCTTACAGAGCTCCAGCACGTGCACTTTTATGACGATGTTATTGCTCATACCCCCACAGGTACATTTGCTTACCGATTACTCTTACGGAAAGCGTTTCTTGATGTGACAACAGGAAGCGCGTTTGACATTAAACTCGCTGGCTTTCTGGCCACACCAACAATGGATTTAGCGACTTGGCTTGACCAAGAACAACCGGTTACCAGTGACGTCTTTTATCGAGTTGCCCTGCAACTTCTCGGGTTTTTAACGCCCGTTGACTTTGATCTTGCTGATCCACTGACCGCCATGAACCGCATCCAATTGCCTGTTCACCCAAGCGCCACCACCGACTGGACAAAAGAAGATGTGCTCGCTGCATGGTACTTACTGCTCACCACCCACAACAAGAACGGGCAAACTTACCTAGACCAGCTTGCTGTTAACGGCTACTTCGTTCCGTTTTATGATCTTCCTGCATCAGAAAAGCCACTGTTCTTTAACGGAAAGGCCCAGCCAGTTTTTGATCAGGCAACCCTTATTCGCGAGGTTGTGTACGTGGAAAGTGACGTTGATAGCGATCACGACGGTCATCTTGACCTCCTAAAGGCTGAAATTATTCGCCCACTGGATACCAATGCTGGTTTAACGGTCCCTGCCCTCTATACCGCAAGTCCTTACAACCAAGGGGTCAACGACGAGGCTGGCGACGCACTCATGCACGACATGAACGTGCCGCTAACCCAAAAGCCGGTGTCCACGACAACTGAGGCTGACTTTGCGCCGGTAGCGGCGCCTGATCCACTCCCTGCACCACGGAGCGTTGCTGGTCACACGACCGTCGCTGAAGAAACGTTTGGGCGTGAAAAAAGCTATACCCTGAACGATTACTTCTTGGCCCGTGGCTTTGCCGTCGTTTATGCAGCTGGCATTGGGACCATTGATTCTGACGGGGTTCAAACATGTGGTTCAGAGGAACAAACACAGGCCACAACGGCCGTTATTGAATGGTTAAACGGCTCACGTAAAGCCTTTACTAACCGTCAGGATAACATCGCCATCACCGCCTGGTGGTGTAATGGCAGCATTGCAATGACCGGCCGCTCTTACCTTGGGACGTTAGCCACAGCGGCGGCCACGACGGGCGTCAAGGGATTGAAAACGATCATCTCTGAGGCCGCCATTTCTTCATGGTATGACTATTATCGTGAAAATGGTTTGGTTGTGGCGCCCGGTGGGTTTCCTGGTGAAGACGCTGACGTCCTCGCGGTGGAAACGTTTAGTCGGATGAAACGTCCCGCTGATTATTACGCCATCAAACCATTTTTCGATGCGCAAATGGCCGCAATGGCGACCGCGATGGATCGTGAATCCGGCAATTATAATGCCTTTTGGGATGAACGCAATTATCGAAAGAACATTGATAACATCACCGCAGACATCGTGATGGTCCACGGCTTAAACGACTGGAACGTCAAACCACGTAACGTTGAGCGTTTATGGGCTGGTTTGCGTCATGTTCCCGTCGCCAAAAAGCTCATTCTTCATCAAGGCCAACACATCTATATCAACGCCTTTCGGTCCCTCGACTTTACCGACATGATGAACCTCTGGTTGAGCCACGAACTGTACGGAGTGGATAACGGCGCCGTGGAACAACTCCCAGATGTGTTGATCCAGGATAACCTCACGCCAGAAACCTGGACGCCGGCAACCGATTGGGCAAACGAAACCCAGCCTACCCACCGCTATTACTTTGCCAATGACGAACTGAGCGACGTCCCAGCTAATCACGGCGCCCAATCATTCAGTGATCAGTTACCCGAAGAAACGTTTGCCCACTACGCCGCTCACAACAGCGCCTGGGAAACGGACTTGCTAACGCCCACTAAGAACGCCCTCGACCAAAATCGGCTCTTAATGCGCTCCGCACAGCTCAATGAGCTACAAGTCATCGACGGTAACCCCACCGTTCACGTTACCGTGGCGGTTAACCAGCCATTAGGCCTTTTGAGCTTCCAACTGGTCGATTATGGTGACGCTAAACGCCTCAATGAAACACCCACCACCCTTGATCCTCATGGCCTCGATCTTGGCTTCCACTGGCGTGATGATAATCTTCGCGAATTCATGCTGGCGAGCCAAGCGACTCCGTTTAAGATGATTACTAAGGGCCACATCAACCTTCAAAATCGCCGGCACCCATGGCAAAACGAAGAACTCAAGCCCAATGAATTTTACGATGTCGACATTGAACTTCAGCCCACCTTCTACCGTGTGCCAGCGGGTCATCAGCTTGGCCTTGTTGTGTATGCAACTGATTTTGGGATGACAGTTCGTGGCAACCAGGATTTGCGCTACTCCATTGCGTTAGATCATAGTTATGTGGACGTTCCGCTCCACTAGCAGCATTTTTAAAAGCACCGGCATTCTCTAAGTTAGAGAATGCCGGTGCTTTACTTTCATCTGCTTCTAAACGCAGACCTCTGCTCATCTAAGCAAAAACAGGCACTCCATGGAAAAATCACCATGAAGCGCCTGTCGTTGCCGATTCTAACCGCG
>NZ_BQXN01000011.1:53698-67372 GCF_045862745.1 Furfurilactobacillus entadae
AACAAAACCAGGCGCCCCATGGAAAAATCACCATGAAGCGCCTGGTTTTGCTTACCTGAGTGGGCCTAAACGCGCCTTGGCTCGCTCTGTTTTAAAATTCCACGATGCCGTTTACACCGATTAGCTTACCATCCCAATCCGTTGCCTTATGGGCGTCAATTTGTTGAATTAAATCAACCGCCACAGAAACCGGTTGGCCGCCCTTTCGTGCCGGACTACTTGCAATTTCGCCTGGTGTCACCGCGCGAAATTGCACCGCACCGGCCAGTTCGTTTTGGAACAGCACCGTCATGGCATTAACGCTCATCCGCGATAATCGTTGCCCCAATCCCGTTGTTGGCTGTTCCGTCGCAAAGTTTGTGAACGTTGCTAGCTGATCTGACATACTGATCACCATTCCGTGAGCCGCCTGAAGCCAGGGCAGCATTTGTTGCGTAACCAAGTACGTTCCTAAAACGTTCACGTCAAACGTTTGTCGTAAACTTTCTGCATCCTCATGGCTGGCTAACACATCGTGGTCATCAAAGATTCCCGCATTATTAATCAGCAGATCCAACTGGCCAAACTGTTGTCCGACCCATTGAGCTGCCTGCATAACACTTCCCTGATCCAACAAGTCGATCTGAAGCAGCCGTGCTTGCCCACCATTAGCGCGTAAATGGTCGATGGCCTCTAACCCCCGGTCTAAGTCACGGGTTCCGACCAGCACCAAATCACCGTCTGCAACGTATTTTTCAGCCAATGCGTACCCAATGCCGCGAGTCGCACCGGTAATTAACACCGTTTTTGCCATCTAACTTCTCCTTTTATACCCGCTAATTATCCGGCTAAGGCTGCCCAGACAACCAAAACTAATTCCAACAATGCCCGTAAACTATGGTTCCGCCAATTAACGGTCCCGTGTTCACCTCTGTCAATTAAGTAATTAATGATCGAAACCACGACACAGCCGGCAAATAGCAACACAACACCTAACAACCGGTCACTTTTGAACAGCACCTGACACAAAATCATAATTCCCCCAACCAATAACCACAGTTGGTACTGTTGAGCCGGCCGGCTCGACTTTCGTTGGGCCGCAACGATCACCCAGATTCCATAGATTGCGATGGCAAAGGTCACTAGAACTGAAAAAAACTTCATCATGTGTTTAACATCCTCACTTTATTTTGTGGTTAGTATCGTTGAACGATAATCGTTCACTGGTGCAAGGTTTAACCCAGAATTAGTCGTCAATAACCAGTCCCGAACCGCCGTCACCCGTGAATGTTTAATCGTGGTTGCGTGCTCAAAATGCGGCAACGCTAGTGCGCTTAAATTATCACCCGGATACCCCAACGAATTAACCAGAACATCTTGGTAACTCATCGTATCAGGGTGCGCATTAATGTAATCCACTGCTTGATTATAGGCCGTTATAAACGCCTTGACGGCAGCCGCGTGCTTGGTCAACATCTGTTGTGAAAAGATGATCCCCGTATCCGCCTGCCCCGCCGTTGTTTGGGCAATCGTTCGTGCGCCATCACGGCGGCTGCGACTTGCATTGGGATCCGTTAACGTTACCGCTCCCGCCGTTTGGTTTGTCAACGCGGTCATTAATTCCGTTTCACTTCCGGCCGTCTTAATGGCCACCGTCTTCGCGTTGACCTTTTGCTCATCTAGCAATTCACTCAGTGCGTAAGCCTGTGTCGAATTAGCCAGGGTTCCGACCGTTGCGTGCTTTAAGTCTGTCAATTTGGTGACCGTATCTGTTGTGGTCATCACCGCCACATAATTGGTTGCTGAGGCGACCACCTTTCCTGTGGGTGACGTGCCGCTTGTGGTCATGAATTCTGGCAGACCGCTGATCGCCCCGTTAAATTGGCCCGTGTTCACACCACTGACACGGTCGGCTGGTTGCGCTACGTTTGTTAAGTTCACCCGCAAATGCTGCGCCCCAAAGTAGCCCTGAGTCTCAGCAACGTAAACCGGCAAGGCATCAATGGATGGTCCCACCGCAAAATTTAGGTTGGTTTGCCTTGGTGATGCCGTTGTGGCTGACGGTTTCTGGTGATTACCGCGAGCCGTTAGCCCCAGTAAACCGACGCAAAGACTAATGCCAACAACAACCCACCGACTAACCTTGTTCATCGTGGGGGGCCTCCACTGTGGTCTTCGTCGGATAAAACACTTCAACGGATGGTTGCTCAACCACTGGCTTCAAAACACCACCGTCAGCCCGTGGATACGTTTGTTGATCCGCTTTAGCGGGTAAAATCGCCAGCAATGTCACGATCAGTTGCCCGATGCTCCCCGTTAAAATCAGGGCGGACCACCAACCACTCAGCGCCTGATCATGTAACCGGCGTGCCGTTAACGATAAAATCGGAATTAATAATGATAAATACACAATGCCCGCTAATCCAATTAAACTACCCGCTGTTGCATTATCAAGGCTTGTTCCACCAGCTGCTTGCACCGCAAACCCACGGGCCATCATCCAGAACACGCCAACGACAAGCCACACTGCACCATAGGCAACGGAAAAAATCATCCAGGCCAGTCGCGACCACAGATAGTTGCCCCGTGACGTCGTCTGTTTGAAGTTGAAAAAGTTATGCCACATCATGCTAAACGCGTTTGCAAGAATCCCGTGCACGTATCCGTTTCGATCCACAACGGCCGGCACTGGCTCACCATCTGGTGACATCATCTGATACCATGGCGCCCGTGAATCTTTGGTCGCCTCCGGTAATGCATGCAAAACGATCATGTGAACGCCTGGCAGCACCATCAACCACTGGTAACGACCCGGCAGATTAATGCTGTGTAACCGACGAACCGACATGCTTAGGTACGGTAAAAATTGGGCGATGTAAAAAAGGTCTAATACTAGTCGTAACGGCACCGCCACTGTGTTGCTCAAACTAAATCCGGCAGATAACACCGTTGCCATCACGATGGTCATCACCACCATGCCAATCATGGCTGCCCAAAAGTCACGTCGCCGTGTCTTGCCATGATAATTAAAGGTTTCCCGCCAACTGGCCGCATAATTTGCCCAGACATTCATGTCCGCACACCCTTTCCTCACTAATGAATAGCTTTATTTTAGCGGAGTTAGTTGCAGATTGCACAATTATTCCCCGAAATGTCACGTTTTTCCCTCAAAACGCGGCAGTCGTTTAAAAACGTGATAAACTAATATCATTACACGAAGGAGGCTGACCCCATGAAACAAGGAACCACCATCATGACGCTCGATAACGGGTATCACTTATGGACAAACACACAGGGCACTGGCGACATTCACTTACTATGTCTGCACGGAGGCCCTGGTGGGACCCACGAATACTGGGAAAACTTTGCCGAAGAACTCGGTAAGCAAGGCCTAAATGTGACCGTTCACATGTACGATCAACTTGGGTCATTTTATTCAGACCAACCTGACTATTCAGATAAAACAACTTCTGACAAATACTTAACCTATGAGTACTTCTTGGAAGAAGTTGAAGAAGTTCGGCAAAAGCTTGGCATCGACAACTTTTACTTGATCGGTCAAAGTTGGGGTGGCTTGCTTGTTCAAGAATACGCCGCCAAATACGGTGACCACTTGAAGGGTGCCATCATTTCATCCATGGTTGATGAGATTGACGAATACGTGACTAACATCAACAAGGTTCGTGAAGACGCCTTACCAGCAGAAGAAGTGGCCTTCATGAAGGAATGTGAAGCCAAGAACGACTACGATAACGATCGTTACCAAGCCGATGTGGACGTCTTAAACGACGGCTACGTAGACCGGAAGAAGCCAGCGGCCATTGCGCACCTGATTTCAACCATGGCAACCCCCGTTTACAACGTTTTCCAGGGTGATAACGAATTTGTCATCACCGGTAAGCTGAAGGACTGGCACTTCCGTGATCACTTAAAGGACATCACGGTGCCAACGTTAATTACGTTTGGTGAACATGAAACCATGCCCGTTGAGACCGCGAAAACCATGCAGAAGTTGATTCCGCATGCCCGCCTGGAAACAACGCCAGATGGTGGCCACCACCACATGATCGATAATGCTCCCGTTTACTTTGATCACCTGGCTAAGTTCATTAAGGACGTTGAAAACGACAGCTTTAATGACTAACCATCCACATGATTAAATGAATCGCCAAAAGACTAACCGCCAGCATGACTGGCAGTTAGTCTTTTTTTACGCCGCTAACAGTGTGTTACGATAGAATGAGCACTTTTATAAAGGGGAGATTTTTCATGCTAGCCATTACGATTGCCATCGCGATTGGGATTGCCCTACCGATGGAGACCGCCATTAATTCACGGTTACAAGGGGTCTTAAAGTCACCGTACTTCGCGTCCTTCATGTCATTTTTCATGGGGACCATTTTACTCACGATCCTGTTGCGTATAACAGGTCATTCACTCATCATTGCACCACACTTTATTGCTAGCCAACCATGGTGGATCTGGCTTGGCGGGGTGTTAGCGGTTGTTTATCTAACCGGAAACATCCTCCTGTTCCCAAAACTTGGGGGCATCCAAACCGTCCTCATGCCAATTCTCGGAGAAATTTTGATGGGGTTGCTCATTGACGGCTTCGGTTGGTTTGCCAGCACCCGCTACCCAATCACGTGGCTCCGGTTGGTCGGGGCCCTGTTAATGATTTCCGGCATCGTTTGCGCCGTTGTGTTACCCGATCGAAGTCGGAAAAGCACGTATCAACGGTCAGCGGACCATCCCAATCGTGGTCGCGGTGCTTGGCAACTACTAGGCATCGTTTTTGGGGGCTTTGCAGCGTGTCAGACAGCCGTTAACGGTCATCTTGGATATTTACTCCACTCTCCCATTCAGGGCGCTTACGTGAGCTTTCTGATTGGAACGGTGCTATTACTCATCACCGTGCTCATTCAAAATCACGGGCTTCGGCTCCCGGTCGGTGCAATTTCACGCCACCCATGGTGGATCTGGTTTGGTGGGTTCATTGGGGCCCTCTTTGTTCTTGGAAACGTCTACCTGGTGCCCATCATCGGAACCGGTTTAACCGTGGTCATCGTTTTGTTTGGCCAAATCATTGGGGGGCTTGTGGTTGATCAGTTTGGTCTGTTCGGTGCCAAACGTAATCCGATCGTCTTTCTCCAAATTGTGGGGCTCCTGATCATGATCGTTGGTGTCTTGTTGATCAAAATATTCTAACTAAATTAAAAAAGCTGTCATCAAGGACCGTTAGCGGCGATTCGCCACTAACGCCATCTTGATGACAGCTTTTTTGATTGATTAGGCTTCAACATCCTCACTTTCAGATGTTTCTTGATGTAATTGGATCACTTCCAAGAATGCCTCACCATATTTATCCAGTTTATTTTGGCCCACACCCTTAATGCTTAGCATGGCCAACGTTGATTGCGGGAGTTCCTCACAAAAGGCTTGTAGCGTCTTATCCGAAAAGATCACGTACGGTGGCACGTGTTGCTGTTCCGCAAAGTCCATCCGTAGTTGGCGCAAACTTTCAAATAGATCATCATCAACTGAAACCGTTCGTTTGGCTTTAACTGCACCGCGGCGAAGCACCTTTGCTTGTCCCTTCAGGACGCTGCCCCCAAGGTCGCTCACGTGAAGCGTTGGGTACTCACCACCCAATTGTTGCAAATAACCACTACTCGTCAAATAGTTGATCAGGTCGCTCACTTCCTTTTGCGACCGCTCTTTCATCAACCCATATGTGGACAATTCATTGAAGTGTTCCGTCAAGATCCGTTGCACTTTCGAGCCGGTGAGGACCTGAGCAATCAGGGCCTTTCCGTACCGTTCACGCATCCGTAACACGCAGGAAAGAACTTTTTGCGCATCCACCGTGATGTTCACCTGATCACGCTCATCCAAACAGTTCCCACAGTGTCCACAAGCCGGTGACGCCTCACCAAAATACTTCAAAATGAACTGCTGCAAACAGCCCTCCGTGTTGGCATACCGCGACATTTCCTGTAATTTCAGGTATTCCCGTGTTTTAAACGTGGGTTCCATGTCTGACTGATCAATGAAAAAGTGTTGAACCTGAAGGTCAGATGGTTGGTACAGCAAGATGGCTTCACTCGGCAAACCATCACGACCAGCCCGGCCAGCTTCTTGATAGTACGCTTCAAGGTTGCCGGGCACCTGAAAGTGGATAACAAAACGCACGTTACTTTTATCGATCCCCATTCCAAATGCATTGGTTGCAACCATCACCTGGACCCGATCGTATAAGAAGGCCTCTTGACTCTGGTTGCGGTCTGATTCGCTCATACCACCATGATACATGCCAGCGGCAATGCCCTTGTGTTGAAGGAGCTGGCTAACCCGTTCCACTTCTTTACGTGTACTTGCATAGACGATCCCAGCAGCCTTAGGGTTGACCTTCAGGTACTCCAGCAAAAAGGCTTCTTTATTCTGCCCCTTAACCACCTGAAACGACAGGTTGTCCCGGGCAAATCCCGTGCTGACTTCATTTTGCGGATCAATGTTCAGCCGGGCCATAATGTCCACAGCCACCTTACTTGTTGCCGTGGCCGTTAACGCCACCACCACTGGATGGGACGGAAACTGGTGGACGGTGTTCATCAAGTTTAGGTAGCTGGGCCGAAAATCATGGCCCCACTGGGAAATACAATGGGCCTCATCAATGGCAAGCTGCACGATGTTTAACTCACTCAGTTCGGCCAAGAACCGTTCATCATCAAGTCGTTCTGGCGCTAAATACAGCAACTTCACCTGATCTAACGCAGCTTGTTGTAAACGATATTCAATCTCTTGGTAGTCTAACGTACTGTTGATAAACGTTGCGGCGATCCCGTTTTCGTTTAACGCGTCCACCTGATCCTTCATTAAGGAAATCAGCGGTGAGACAACCACTGTCAGCCCTGGCAGAAGTAACGCCGGAATTTGGTAACAGAGGGATTTTCCACCCCCCGTTGGCATAACGGCCAGGACGTTTTCATGGTTCATGATTTTATTAATAATCGTGTCTTGTCCAGGCCGGAAACTGTCGTACCCAAACTTATCCTTTAGCACACTTAAGGCTGTCTCAGTCATGTTCTCCTCTTTCTCATCCGCTTCGTCTGTCATTCAATTATACAAGCCTTCTGAGAAAGTACAATGATCGGCCCTTTTCCAAAATCATTGCACATAAAAACGGCATTTACGGAAAGTCCACGCCGTAAATGCCGTTGTTTTAATCCTTATGGTGATCACTCTTCATTACGCGCTCACGCCAAAATAAGCACCGGTTTAACCAGTCCATTGTGGCAAAAATTAGTTATCGATCACGGCTACTCACGGTGTGCCAGTGCCCATTGCTGGTCCTGGTAGTCAAGCCGCTGCTCATAGTTGTGTAGTTCTGATAACTGACGATCGGTTAGCATCTGAATTGTTGAACCTAAGTTCCACAAAAAGTGAACGTCGATTGTTTTAACAATGGCGTGTTGCTGCACCTGATTTCGATTCAGCCTAAACTTTGGCATAGCGCTCCTTAAATGAACCCCGCTAACTATCAAGGGGGTTGTTGGTTACGCTAACGCTACTCCATCCACACCGTTTTGTAAACTTTTCCTCACCGTCAAACTGCGGTTTCACCCCGGCAAGCCAGCGTCTAGCCGCTTATAAATCGTCAAACCGCGCAATGCACTTAATTAATTACCAAATGTGAACGCGCTCATCTGGTGCTAACCACATCCCGTCGCCTTCATGCACATCGAAGGCCGTGTAAAATTCATCCAAGTTTTGCGCCTGAACGTTTGCCCGCAGCTTGTGTGGCGCATGAACATCAATGCTCAGCAAGAGCTGTTCATACGCTGGGCTTGCCTTCATGCACCACACCTTTGCCCAATTGGTGAAGAATGCTTGGGCAGAAAAGTCTGGATCTTCCTTAGCGGCCTCTAACGCACAGCTTAACCCACCTTGGTCCGCAACGTTTTCAGAAACCACGAGCTTACCGTTCACCGTGCTCCCGGCAAAACTGATTCCGTCAAATTGATCGATCATTGCCTGGGTCAAGGTCTTGAAGTGGGCCAAATCGTCCGCGGTCCACCAGTCGTGCATGTTCCCGTACTCATCAAATTGGGCCCCATTATTATCGAAGGCGTGGGAAATTTCGTGTGCCATGACGGCCCCGATTCCACCAAAGTTCTCCGCACTGCTCTGATCCAAACTGTAAAACGGTGCCTGTAAAATGGCGGCCGGAAAGACGATGATGTTGTTCGATGGGTCGTAATAAGCATTAACGGTTGCGGGGTCCATGTCCGCCCACATCGTCCGGTCCACCTCTTGATCGATCTCATCGAAGTTTGCCTGAACCGCTAACCGATTAAACCGCAGGGCATTGTCAAAGAGCGTGCCACCCGCTTCACTTGGGGTGACCACGAAACGTGCATACAATGGGTCAATTTTATCTGGGTAACCAACGTTTGGAATCAATGTATCAAGCTTTACGATTGCCTGCCGCCGTGTTTCGTCGCTTAACCACTCGTTCTTTTGTAACCGGTTCTTATAAACGTCGATCATCCGGTGAACCATTGTCATGACATCTGCTTTGGCCTTAGCACCAAAGTATTTACGTGCATAATAATCCCCCACCACCATGTTGAACTGGTGGTAAGCCAGGTAATAAGCACCCTTTTGGGGATTAAACGCGGCTTTGCTTCCAGATAGTGCCCGCTGATATTCGCCCCGAATCACCCGGGCGTCATCCGTTAAATGACCGGACCAGCTCCGAACAAGCTGCACAATTAACCAGCTCTTCCACTCTTCAAAGTTATTTGGTGTTAGGACGGTATTCAATGCTTCATAATACTTCGGATCAGTGACAATCACCCGCTCTACGCGGTTTTCCAACGCTTCGTTAACATAGGCCGTCAGATCGATCACATCGCTATGTTGCCCAAAGTCAGTCAGTGACTGAGGATTGTACATCTTTGGATAGTCCGCTTTTTCTTCACTACTCTTTTGGTGTTGCGCTAACTTAGCGTCCAGGGCCACCGTTTGATCCAGGATCGTTGCGACGTCCGTTTCGGGTAGTCCGGCTAACGTTAACAGTTTAGTCATCATTGCCTTAAACGTTGCAATCAGCTGTGGCGCAGCGTCATTTCCGGCCGCATAGTACGTTGTGTCCGGTAAGATCAAAGATGGTGTCCCTGCGTAAACGGCGTTGTGCTTTGTGTCCTTCATATCGGGACTCACACTAATTGGAAATGGTGCACCCACACCGTCCTTCAAAAACGCCACCAGGTGCGTTTGAAGGTCCTTGTAGTCCACTAACCCTTGAACAGTTTTCAACAGCGTCAGAAGGGGTTTAAACCCCTTTTGATCACGTGTTTGATAATCACTTGCTAATTTGTAATAACTAATGAAGTTTGCAAGGAGCACATTATTGGGTTCAACTGTTCCAGCCAGCATCTCACCAAAGTCCTTCATCAACGTGGTTTCGATGTTGTCAGCCAAGTCGGCGAAGCCACCCGTCGTTGGTTTGTCATCAGGAATCGTGGCCGTTTGTAACCAGTCACCATTAACCCCTAAATACAGGTCATCCTTTAAGGATGCGCTACCTTCATCGGCGCTGGTTGCACCGCCCACTAATGTTTGAATCCGATTATTCACAAATGTCATTAACCGTGCCTCATTTCTATAGAATTAAAAAACGATTAAAAGCTTTCCTTAGTATAGCAACCTCGTTGGTGAAACAAAAGGGCGACGCATTCCTCAACCGTAAATAGTTGTCTTCCTAGTGGTTCACGGTTACACTGCTGGTAATCAACCATTTAATTAACGTTTTATTACAGGAGGCTTTCCTTATGTCCACAACTTTCTTTGTCGGCGCCCATGGCCAAATTGGTCAACTCGCCATTCAGGATTTTGCTGATGCTGGTGAACACGTCATTGCAGGAATTCGTGACGACCGTCAAGCCGCTGATTTTCCCACCAGCGAGTTTGTAACCACGACACCATTTGATCTCAACGCCTTTCCAGAAGAGATGGCCGTTCAATTTAAGACAAGCGGTGCTGACACCGTCGTCTTTTCCGCCGGATCTGGTGGTAAGACTGGTGACGATCAAACCCTAATGATTGATCTTGATGGTGCCATCAAGACAATGCTTGCTGCTCAACAAGCGGGCATCAAACGGTACATCATGGTGAGCTCGATTTACAGTAATCACCGTGAAGTCTGGGCTGATACGCCCATTCATCCTTATCTGATTGCAAAACATTACGCCGATGTCTTTCTTGAGCACACAGATTTGGATTACACGATTCTACGGTTTGGAACGTTGATTAATGAACCTTCAACGGGCCAACTCGTTGTGAACCCAACCCCAGAAAAAGGCACCAAGATTACCCGGGCGGATGCTGCCAAGACCATCTTAGCAGTACTCCAGGCACCACAAACACGTCGACAAGACTATACCATCGGTAATGGCACCACACCATTAGCAGACGCCTTTAAATAAGCCATTTATCATGAACATCAACAAAACGATCGCTTTCCAAATCGGAAAGCGATCGTTTTTATTTTGATTCTTCTTTCTTTATTTAGACAAAACAAAACCGCCCACACAATGATGTGTGGGCGGTTCCGCCAGGTGTCTATGCTTCTTCTAGTAAGATTGACCCAATCTGTGACAAAATATCTGCCGTTTCATGAGCGTATAGAACGCCTTGAGACGTTAATCGAACGGTCTTACGGCGGCGATCGTAGCGTTCGCCACTAACTTTAACTAAGTTTCGCTGAACGAAGTTGGTCATCATCATGGACACGAAGCTAATTGAGGTACTCAATTTCTTGGCGTACATACTAATTTCCAGGTCCGGCGTCGTAAAAATCAGTTGAATGAGAAGTAATTCTCTTAAGTTAACTGACGACTGGCGTGTTAACGTCGAAATCTTTTGTTGACGTGCAAGGAAATCCAGCGTTTTCGCTAATTCCGGTGCTTCAACTTCTGATTTGTAGTTAATCATCCGCTCATCTCCATTCCCCGTAAGTTTCAACCCGCTCATTAATTATGATCAACAGGTGGGGACCACCCACATTTGTCCTATTCAGGACAAGCTGCTGATACATGAAAACGAGAATTGGTTGGATTCTCGTTTTCGTTCCCATCGAGGTCACCGACAACCGTATCAGTAATCTCTTAGAAAGGCTTCGGTTAGCAGTCTTCCTATTGGTTTAAGTCAATTAATGATTGGCTTTCATTTTACTTGATAGCCGTTCAATACTACCTTGTACGAACGGTACAAGTTCTTGCGCGAAATCTTGACTTGACATTCCGGCCAACAATTCATCTTTTGTTAAATGGTTAGTTGGAACTGCGTCAATTAATACTAAAGCGATGTCAACAAGCTTGTCGAGTTGATCAAATGCACTTGTATTATCGTCAACTTGTTCGGATAATTCCATTGCTTGATACAACGTCTTCATAGAAATTTCTTCAGGTGCTTCGTAAACTCTTTTTTCGCCGTTAACCGTTAATGTCAATTTTTCTGTCATTTTTGGTCACCCTAAGTTAATTTGTTGAAAATGATTTTAGTGTTGGTACTTCTTTGAAAAGCCGAACAGTGCCAAGACACTCATCAGAGCGGCCATGATCAACCCAAGAATTGCACCTTGTTGAGCTTCACCAGTTTCTGGCAAGTTAGAAGCAGCGTTGTTAGCAGCTTGGTTGGCTGTCTTAGCAACGTTAGCAGCAACACCAGCAACTGCATGAGCAGCAGGAGCAGCAACGCTAGCAACATCCTTAGCAGCGTTTGTCATAACGTTAGCACCGTTTCCGGCGTTAACTGATGAGCCGTTGTTTTCGTTACCAGTAGTTGAACCACCGTTGTTACCAGCAGTGTTTCCACCATTGTTACCGTTATTCCCGTTGTTACCATTGTTTCCGTTATTACCATTGTTACCGTTGTTGTTCGTGTTTCCACCATTGTTGAACAAGCCGGCAATAGCTGTCAAAATCTTGTTTAAGATGTCTGACAATGTTGAACCTACGCTAGCAATGATGTCTTTGATTCCGTTAACAATTCCAGCTAAGCCATTGTTAATTCCTGAGATGATGTTGTTGATCCCACTTACAATGTTGTTGAAAATGTTCTTAGCGAAGTCGATGATTGAGTTAACAACATCGTCAAAGCCCTTAGCAGCAGCGTTGATAACGTTTTGAATTCCGTCAGCAACATTCTTGAAGAAGGTAGTAATCCCGCTTACGATGTCCTTAGGAATTGAAGTAATGTCGTTCCAAACAGTTGAAATGGCATCCTTGATTGATGAAAGAACGTTCTTAGCATCCGTTGCTAACTTAGCAGCAGTGTCCTTGATAACGTTCCAAACGTTTGTCAAAACGTTGTGTGAAGTCAAGATTGCCTTAGGAACAGCAACCATGGCGTCCCAAATTGCCTTAGGAACAGCAGTTAAAGCAGTCCAGCTGTCACTGATGATTGTCTTCATCATAGTGTTGAAGTCTTTAACAGCTGAAGCTAAACCTGAAACAGTGTCCTTGATGGCAGTTTCAAATTCGCCAGGAATAGTTGAAGTCCAAGTTGTCCATACAGATTGTAAAGCAGCCTTTAAGCCATCGTTCCAGATCGTGCCAGGTAATGAAAGCATGTTCTGTAAAACATCCTTGTTAGCATTCCACAGTGCCTTAGGGAAGGCAGTCAATGGTGCAAGCAAGTCTTTAGCAACTGTCAACGCTTGACCAGGTACAGTTGTGATCATGTCCTTGATAGCGTTGTATTGGTTAACAAAACCGTTCCAAATCGTTGAAGGAATGCTCTTAACAGCGTCCCAGATGTTTGATAAGTCTTGTTTGATTCCCGTAATAATAGCATTTGGTAAAGCAGTAATTCCGCTCCAGATGTCGCTGATTGCTTGCTTAGAGTTATCAAAAATTGATGATGCTACGTTCTTGATTCCGCTAAGAATGTCTGAAGGAATTGCTTTGAAATCGTTAATAACGTTTGTGAAGGAATCCTTAACACCATTCCAAACACTTGAGATAGCGTCCTTGATGGCACTGTTAACACCAGCTAAGGCGTTAGCAATTTGTTGCATTAAATCGAAGTTCTTCAGATCGTTTGCAGCAGTTGCGACTGTGTCAGGAAGTGACGTTGTTGCTGAAGGAGCAGCAATTGCTGGCGTTTCAACATTTTCAGTTGTAACGGAACTGTTAACATCAGCTGTGTCAGGAAGTGCTACACTGTTTGAGTCAGATGATACACCACTATCATTTGAGCCAGACGTAGCATTCGTTGCTGGTGTTTCAGCAGTTGTTGCGTTTGTGTCAGTAGTTGAAGAGGTTGCTTGGTCTGTCGAAGTCGAAGCAGCCTCTTTTTGTGTGTCTGTGGCAGCTGATGTTGCTTGTGAAGTTGCCGTTGACGTTGCTTGTGATGCGGCTGTTGAAGTTGCAGCAGCTGATGTTGCTTGTGAAGTAGCTGTTGAAGTTGCAGCAGCTGATGTTGCTTGTGATGCAGCCGTTGATGTTGCGGTTGCAGTTGTGTCGGTTGCGGCTTTAACGACCGTTTCCGTTTGTGGTTGGCTAGCAGCAGGTGTTGCAGTTGTGTCAGCACTTGCTGAAACAGCCCCCGTTGCTAATGCGGCAGCTGTACCGATGAAGAATAATGGTGCGTACAGCCAACCCTTCTTTGATTTAAACATTTTAACCC
>NZ_BQXN01000012.1:0-66536 GCF_045862745.1 Furfurilactobacillus entadae
AACGGTGATAAGGTTTATTTAGAGATCGTTAAAGATCTCTATAGTAAGCGAATCTTAACATGGTCAATCGGTGCTCATCCGAATTTGGCATTCTCATTAGCCCCATTAAAACAACTGGTGAAACAGATACCCCAAACGGGGTATCAAATCACACTCCATACTGATTAACGCTGGCAATACCAGCATCGAGCATGGAGAAAGCTACTCAAACAAATGCATATCCGGCAAAGTATGTCTCGACGAGCGACTTGTTTAGACAATGCAGCATGGGCTGTCTTTGATAAATTAAAAGTTGAAATCGTTAGTTTACAGCAATACGCAAACGCCTCAGAGCTAACCAAAGCAATCAATTCCTGGATTAATTATTACAATCAAAAGCGAATTCAAATAAAATTAGGCGGTCAATCACCACTCTATTTCGAGCGGCAATTAACTGCCTAATTAACAAAACTATTTAGTTCCAACTTTTTGGGTAAACGTCAAATCGTGAGCGGCGGTTGTTCGCTCTTTTCAGGTCGACTTATGCATTAATCACGGTTGCTGCCGTAACCAAAGATTTGAAGCACGTACAGGAAGATGTTGATGAAGTCCAAGTACAGTTGCAAAGCACCTTGGGCAGCTAACCCGCCAAGATCGACTTGGTTACCGTACTGTTCGTAGATTCGCTTCATCTTTTGGGTGTCCCACGCCGTCAACACGACGAAGATCCCAACAATAACGAAACTAAAAACGTAGCTGATCAATGATGACCGCAGCCACAAGTTGATCAGACTGACGACGATTACACCGATCAAAGCAAAAACCATCTGTGTTCCGATCTTTGTTAAATCACGGTGCGTTGTTGATCCATACACCGCCATTCCCCCAAAGATTACCGCGGAGGCCACAAAAGCTGCCATGATGGTTGCATTTGCATAGATCAAGAAAATCGTCGACAACATCAAGCCATTAACCAAGGCAAACCCCATTAGCCGGGCAACCCCCGTCGACTCATTCTGTTGAGCGCTAAACGATGAGCTAATGACAATCCCAAATTCTGCGATGACCAAGACCCATGTGAACCAGTGGTTGGCTGCCAAAAAGTTAAAGTACTGAGTGGCAAACACCTTCCCGGCTAAGAGCGCCACGATGGCGGACACCAACACAGCACCACCCATGTAACCAAACACCTTTGTCATAAAGGCGCTTAACCCGGAAGCAGAAACGTTCACTTCACGGCGCGGTTGTTGATATTCATTATTATTCACGTTAATTCCCCATTTCTAGTGTGCATCCGTAAAAGTCTGACGAATGTTGACTAATTACTTTCACATGTATTTTAACAAATCTAGCTAAACAAGCAAGTGTTTACCGCTAACCATGCACAACTTTAGAAAGTTTTATTGGGTTCAACGTTTCACCGTTTCCGCTAGTTTTTTCCTCACCACTCACTTAGAATGGTTAGTAACGTCATTCGTTATTTTCAAGAGAGGATCACCTGCATGAGTCAAACAAACACACCATCCGTTAAACCCACAACCTTTTTAACCCTCCTGTTAGGAACCCTGTCGGCGTTTGGGCCACTGTCACTTGATATGTACCTGCCGGCCCTTCCGCAACTACAAGCGAGTTTGCACACGAGTTCTGCCGCCGTTCAGGCGAGTATCAGTGCCTGCCTGATCGGAATGGCTGTTGGCCAACTTGCCATCGGTCCGTGGAGTGATCGTGTTGGTCGACGGACACCGCTACTAACCGGCCTTATTTTATTTACCGTAACGTCAACGGCCCTTATTTTCGTTCACAACATTACGCTCTTTTTAATTCTTCGTGTGCTACAGGGCTTGGCTGGTTCTGCGGGGCAAGTCCTATCCCGTGCTGTTGCCCGTGATTTATTTGAAGGCCCGCGGTTGACCCGCTTTTACGCAACATTGATGACGATCAACGGGGTCTTCCCCGTCATCGCCCCGATTGTTGGGGCCGGGCTTGTCAGCCTCTTTCCGTGGCCAGCCATTTTTATTACCCTCGCGCTAATCGGCCTCATCCTCGTTGCCGCAACATTTTTCGGTCTCCCGGAAACAGCGCCCGCAGACACAGCAACACCAGAACCGCTTAACTTCAAACCAATTTTCCATAATTCACGGTTCATGTTAAACGCAACGCTGCTTGCCCTGGTCTATGGTGCGCTGTTTACATACATTGCGGATTCATCCTTTATTTTCCAAAAGGAGTACGGCTTGAGCACGGGGGCATTCAGTCTAATTTACGCATTTAACGGTGTCGGCATTGCCCTTGGTAGCCAGCTCATGGGGCGCGCCAGTGGTCGCTTGTCTGAACACCAAATTGCCCAAGTTGGCTTTTTAGTGCCCATCATTAGTTGCGTTATTTTAGTCATCAATGCACTGACGATTAACCAGTTCTGGCTGTTTACCGCTGCTTTATGGCTTGTCGTTGTGTCGATCGGGTTCAACAGTGCTATTACGACCGCCATCGCCATGGAAAGCACCACAACCAACATTGGGACGGCGTCAGCAGTCCTTGGCACACTTTCACAAATTGTTGGTGGAATCGCCTCACCGTTAGTCGGCCTTTTTGGTTCTAACAGTGCCCTGCCAATGATTATCATCATTTTCCTCTTTGAACTAACCGGACTGCTTTTACTATGGTTTAGTCGTAAAAACACCACATTGCCAGCAGCCCACTCATAAACATAAACGACAAAAAAGCACGCCAGAAAATCTGGCGTGCTTTTTAATGACGACTCTAACCGTTATTCAAACTTGTGTTACTCAATAACGTTTCGTATTCACGTTCGTACTTTTGAACATCACCGGCACCCATAAAGATCACAACGGCATTGTGATAATCGAGTAATGGCGACATGTTCGCCCGTGTTAACACCTCGCCACCCTTGGTGATCTTTGCCCCAAGGTCGGCACTGGAAACAGTCCCGCTTTGTTCGCGCGCTGATCCAAAGATGTTTGTGAGGTACACTTTATCAGCAAGGTTTAAGCTCTTAGCGAAATCATCCATCAACGCAATCGTCCGACTGAACGTATGTGGTTGGAATACCGCAATTAATTGCTTGTCAGGATATTTTTGCCGAGCAGCATCAATGGTCGCCTTGATTTCTGATGGGTGGTGCGCATAGTCATCAATGATGGTCATATCCGCAACTTGTCGTTCTGAGAAGCGTCGTTTAACACCCTTAAACGACAACAGTTCCTTGCGTAAATCATCCATGTCCACTTTTTCAAAGTGTGCCACGGCGATCACAGCCAGACTGTTCAGCACGTTATGTTCACCAAACAATTGAATCTCGAAGTTACCCACAAATTCGTCATGGATGTACACATCAAAGTTTGAGCCCTTTGTTGTCCGCTTGATGTTCCGTGCTTGTACATCATCACGTTCATTGACCCCATAGTAGTAGACGGGAACGTCCGCCTTCAATTTACGAAGTTCTGGATCGTCACCCCAAGCAAAAATGGCTTTTCCAACTTGGCTCACATACGTTTGAAAGGCGTCGAAAACATCATCGATCCCCTTGTAATAATCCGGATGGTCAAAGTCGACGTTTGTCATGATCGCGTAGTCTGGGTGGTAGGCCAAAAAGTGGCGCCGGTATTCATCCGCTTCAAAAACGAAGAAGCGTGAGTTCGGTGTCCCCTTCCCGGTTCCGTCACCAATTAAGTAACTCGTTGGTGCAATCCCACTCAACACGTGGGCTAATAGGCCGGTTGTACTTGTCTTCCCGTGAGCACCAGCCACACCAATACTTGTATAACCGCCCATTAGTTGCCCGAGGAACTCATGGTAACGAACAACCGTTAAGCCCAGTTCCTTAGCCCGAACAATTTCAGGGTGTGTATCTGGAAAGGCGTTTCCGGCAATAATCGTTAGGCCTTCGTGGATGTTAGCTGGGTCAAAAGAATAGATCTTAATTCCCGCTTGTTCCAGTGGTCGCTGAGTAAACGTGTACTGATCAATGTCAGAACCCTCAACGTGGTCACCACGATCATGCAAGATCAATGCCAACGAGGCCATTCCTGACCCTTTAATACCAACAAAATAATACGTTGTTTCAGTGTTATCCATGACTAATGAGCTCCTTCATGAGACACATTGTCTCTGTTTACTAATTAATAATGTAGCAGGTTTTGTCCGCTTGGCGCAATTGATGGTCCTTGTTTAACCTAATCTTCATCAGTCTCCTGGTTCAACTGCTCGGGCGTTAAGTACACTTCCCGTGGCTTTGAACCCTGCTGAGCAGAAACGTAGCCGTTAGATTCCAGTTGATCAACAAGGTTGGCCGCCCGGTTATACCCAATCGAAAAGACGCGCTGAAGTTTCGATGTTGACACCGTTTTTTCGCCCGCAACGTACGTCAAAACTTCCGGCCATAAATCATCTTGGTCTTCCGCCGCAATTTCAGTTGCCAATAATTGTTTGGGCTCAAACGCATAGTGTGGCGCCATTTGTTCCCGAACAAAATCAGTCACTGCGTCAATTTCAGCATCGACATAAGTCCCCTGCAACCGAATTGGCTGACTCTTTCCGTTACCTAGATACAACATGTCTCCACGACCCAAAAGTCGTTCAGCACCAGCCGTATCCAGAATTGTCCGGGAATCAATTTGACTTGAAACCATGAATGCAACCCGGGTCGGAATGTTATTTTTGATGGTCCCCGTGACAACATCGACGGATGGCCGCTGAGTGGCAACAAGCAAGTGGATCCCGGCAGCCCGTGCCTTTTGCGTGATCCGTGCAATGTAATCTTGAACCTCTGAGGACGCAACCATCATCAGGTCAGCCAATTCATCAATAATGATTACGATGTATGGCATCTTTTGCTCTGGATGGTCACTTGCCATGGCCTTGTCGTTGTATTGCTCAATGTTACGTGCGCCAGCGGCTGCCAACCGTTGGTACCGTTCTTCCATTTCGGTGACCGTCCACTTCAATGCGGCTGCGGCCGCCTGTGGTTCAGAAACAACTGGTGACAGCAGGTGAGGAATCCCATTATACGGTGCCATTTCAACGGCCTTTGGATCAATTAAGATCAGTTTGACCTCTTGCGGGGTCGCCTTATATAAAATGGATAACAATAAGCTGTTAATGAACACAGACTTCCCGGAACCAGTGGCCCCAGCGATCAGTCCGTGTGGCATGTTCCGAAGATCCGTCACTTGTGGTTGGCCAAAAAGATCGACCCCAAGCGCCACCGTCAATGGTGACGTACTGTTCTGGAATGCAGGTGACCGTAGTACTTCGGACAACATAACTGGTCGCGACTTCAAATCAGGAATTTCGATCCCAACGGTTGATTTTCCTGGAATTGGTGCCTCGATCCGAATGTCTTTTGCAGCCAGTGCGAGTTTCAAGTCATCCTGTAAATTGGTAATTTTATTGACCCGGACGCCTGGTCCCAAGCTTACTTGAAACTGGGTTACCGTTGGGCCGACAGTGTAGTCAACCACTTCACCTGAAACATGAAACGAGGATAACGTTTCGTTTAAAACGTCGATCTGATTTTCAATCCACGCATCCAACTTTGCTTCATCACGCATCACCGGAGGCTTCAGCAGATCTAAGCTTGGAAAATGATACGTTAATAACGACTTATCATCCTCATCGGCGTAACTTCGACCAGACGGTAACTCGGTGATTGGTGCGCTGGTTTCTTCGGCCACCTCATCTTCATCAACAGAATCTGCGTGGTCGTTATTAAACAGTGCCAGGTCTTTTTGACCGTTTTGCTCTTCATTGAAGATGTCAGCCAACCCATGGCCCAAAGCCCCCTGTGGCCGCGATGGTGCGACCGGTGCAGCACTTGCTGGCTTGGTAACCACTGACGGAACTTCTTCAACGATCGTGGGCGTAACGCTTGTTGGCTCAACCGGGGCTTCACTTGATTGTGCGGACTCGGCAGCCGTTGATGCCACCATGACCGGTTGGCTCGTTACGGGAACGACCGTTGTGGTTGGTGCGACAACAACGGCCGCTTCCTCGGTCGTGACCGGCGCTTCACTGATCTCATCACTCAAGACGGTTGCTTCCGTAGCGCTTGTTGGTTCACTGGTTGGCGTTGCTAGTGATTGGACGGCACTTGGCGCGCTTGTTTCCGTTGCAGACGCGGCTTCATGGGACCAATCATCACTCACCCACGCACTCATTGCACCCTTATTTTGCTCAGAAAACGCCGTTGACGCTTGTGAGAATGGCCGGTTAACAGCCGAAACATAGCCTGCCTCGCTCGTCGCGCTTGCTTCTGGCGCAACTGGCGTCACTGAAGCGGCCGCAGGTGCCGTTGAAGTAACTGCCGTTGAAGCAGTTGATTCCACCACCGCTGCTTCACTAGCGGGCGTATGCCATGCACGACGTGGCCGAACTGTTTGCGCAATTGCACGGGCTTGCTGCGACGCATACTTCATTGCCATTGACCGGTCTAGCTCAACTTCGTTACTTCCGTAGCGAACGGCCTCGCTGGTTGCGGACATTGGTGTTGCGGCTGCAGATGACGGTCTTGGTGCTGGTGTCGCCAGTAACCGGTGTTGCCGTTGTTCACGTGCTCGTTCAAATTCTTCTGGATGTTGCCGAAAAAACGTCGGACCATCATAGTGTTTCATTGAATCACCTAAATCAATTTTGTTGTTTACTCAGCGATAAATGACGATTCCCATTCAGGAATAAAAAAGGAAGGCCCTGGCCTTCCTCACATCAATACATTACTTAATGATCATTAGTTTGGCTAGATTTTGCATTACGCAAATAGTGTATTACCCTTTTCAAAATCAAAAGGCGTTCCAACCGCCGCAAAATCATCCGGCAAAATTAACGCCCCCTTCTTTTGAGGTGCATTCTTTAACCGAAGCTCGCGACCACTAGTAATCATACCATTTGACGGCACCCCACGCAATTCGCCCGGCCAGATCACTTGCCCACTTGGCATCATTGCACCGACTTTGGCAACGACAACATAGATGTGATTCGTCATGTTCGGTGAACCACTGACAATTTGAACCGTTTGATCATTATCGATCCGCGTTGTTGTCACCAATAGGTGGTCTGAATCAGGGTGTGGCGTTGTCGCTTCAACATAGCCAACCACAAATCGTGGTTCGTGATCATTTTCCAAATCAGCTGGCATGTTTGCCGCAGTTAACGCCTGATTCAACGCGGCAACCTGGGCGTCAGTCAATGCTAATTGACCATTACCAGAAATGCTGGCATCAATCGCGCTAACGTTTAAGAAATTGTAGCCCAATGTTTGATCTGTTGCTGGATCGAAAATCCGGGCAATGTTACCTGTAACCGTCACGGCCTGTTCACTCACGTCCGGTCCGAGAATCACAACCAGGACATCCGGTGATGCCTGCTGGTTCATACTTGCAATCAACATTTTTCATCCTCCAAGATTGGGCCACGAGAATCACCAGATTTTGTGCCCAATAAACGTTTATACACCAGTTTATACGAAATTATCAGCAATTTAAAGGTGCAACGGCCCTGAAACACCATGTTTTCATCAATTTGCACAAAATTTAGTTTTCACTATGCCGATAAACGTTTGCACCAAACAAAAATGGCCGACGCTTCGTCATTCCGAAGAATCGGCCACCTGCATTTTTCAATCGTCATTAATGGCTAGGACGTTGCTTTATGTCTATGGCGCTGATCAACTAGGCCAAATACGGTCAACATCACAATTGCGGTTCCCAAAAAAAATTTCGGTAACGTTTGAATCGAGTGTCCGTGTAAAACACTCATTCCATACGTCAGCGCACTAACCAGACAGTAATATCCCAAACTGAACCACCCACTGGCGCGGCCCATCACGGCTTCATAACCAACAAGTGCACGGTTAAGCGCGTTTGGTAACGTCACGTTGAACCCCAAAAAGGCCAGAAAAAAGCCAATCACCAGCCAACCTGGCTGATTATTGATGGCTGCAAGCCATAGCCCTGCTGACGCCAAACAGCTCAATGATAAACCGCCAATAATCAACTGCTGTGGTTGCCACCACGTTAATAACCAGTTCACCAATAAGCTGCCTAACAGGCTGGCCAATGCGAGACTCAAGCCAAGGGCCCCATACGTGACCGCACGAAAATGAAAGTGGGTTTCAAAAATAAACGGTGCCTCAGCATAGTAGCTAAACAGCATGCCGTTGATTCCACCAATTAAGATGCCGTATGCCCAAACAACAGGATCACGCCATAAAAGGTGTAACAGATCTTGCTGAGCATCCGTTTCAGCCGTTATTGACTGCGGCCTCGTTTCTGGTAAGGCTAGTGCGGCATAGCCAAACACAAGAATGGCTAAAATCACGAGCGCAACGAACACGTTTCGCTCACCCGCCCAGGTTTGGATCGCGCCCCCAATTAATGGGCCCAACGCTGGGGCTAGGGCTAACGCCGCACTGGTTTGTGCAAAAATTTTGGCTCCCGCACGGCCATGGAAGCTCTCACGCATGATGGTTTGGGTCACCACAGATCCCGTACTGGCACCAAAGGCTTGGACCAGACGACTAATAATGATTCCCGTCAATGTCTGGCTAAGTAACAGGCCAACATTGCCGATGAGATAAATCACGATGCCGGCTAACAGTGCGGGGCGACGACCCCACCGGTCAGCAAGCTGCCCCCAGATAAGGACCCCAAGCGCAAACGCAATAAAGTACACGCTCATGGTCAACTGCACGCGGTTTGCACTTACATGCAGTGTTTGTTGTAATGCCGGTAAAATCGGCGTAAAGATTGATTCACTAATTTGTGGAAAGCCCACTAACGTCACCAATAATGTGAGTGTCGGAACTGTTCCGCGGACGTTTTTCATCAGATTCTCCTTAAAAATTTAATCTAGGAAAAACGTCCTTCACCGTTTACGGCAACACACACCAAGATTCGTTCATAATTCATGGTGTCACCTCTTTTCTATGTCGTTACACGATACGGAACTTGATCCAGTCTGTCAACCGTCCTATGTCAGCAACTTAGTGGTGAACAATTTTTTATATTCGCGCTTTTGGTGTACACTATGAACATTCATTAACACGTTTAGGAGGAATCATTGTGACAAATGACCATTATTACCGCCGTTTAGCACTCTTGGCCGGTGCCGGTATCAGCGCCGGATTTGCCATTGGATCAGCTATTCAAGCCATCCATGTCAAACACCCCGACCGAATCCTCGCCAAAGTTAAAGCATCATTTCAAAAGACCGGTGATCTGGACGGATCATGGATCGAGCACCGGCCCGTTCCATTTAAAAAACGGGCGTCTGACGTCCTCGTCTACCGCGGTGGCGTAACTCGTCAAGAGAATCACCACACAGTTGTTTATGCGTTCTTAGCCGACATTTATTCCGGTAAAGTTCTCGATGTATGGAAAGTGGCCACGCCCCTTTCATAGCGCGCTAAATAATTCTGCTCAATAACATAAAATGGCTGCTTCCCAAAACTTGGGAAGCAGCCATTTTATGTTACCGCCGTTCTTAATCACGATTTAGATCATCATCACTTACTTTTTTGAGGATGACTGATCACTAAGGTCACCTACATTAGTCTTTTGATTAGTCGTCCCTGTTGATTGTGACTGCCGGAACCGGGCACCCTGGAACTGAAGCAAGTTTTGCGACATTAGCGTCACGATTTGCTTGTTCTGCGGCAAATCGGTATGTTCCGCGTCACTCCCGGTGACCGTTAGTTCAGTAAAATGAGCCACCTGGTCCTGATAAACATACTTACCCGCGTACACACTTTCAACCGGCACAATCCCGTCACTGGTGTAATTTTCCGTGCCCGCGACGAGATAAACATTAAGTGCCTTTGGTAATTTATTCCGGTTATCAACCATGTCATTTAACATGTCGACCCGTTTAGTTTGATCCTTATCTTCAAGGTTAAACGGTGACCCCAACATCATTAACTCGTGCATCTTGAATTTAGACTGGTTGAAGTAATTCTCTAAAAAGAGGGTGTAAATGAGGCCCCCGTTCGAGTGTCCATAACCAGAGAAGTTATTGAAGTTATAGGTCTTTGCTAAGTACAAAAAGGCTGTGTTAAACCATTTTGCCTGTTTTTTGATGTTGCTGTACCCATCCTTGTTGTTCTCAAATGCCACAACAAAGAATGGTGCGTTATCACCAGCCCGCACATGACCAGTGACCCGCAGCGTGTTATCAGTTTTGACTGTCACCTTAACCACACTGTGCTGCACGGGTTGCTTATTTCCCTGCTGGTTCGGGTTCGCCTTCCCAGAATTAATTGTTTTGATCAGGTCGTCAAACCGATTTTGACCAGCTGATGATCCAGGAATAAAAATCACCGGGGACATTTGCGACTCACGGATGGCCCGTGGCTTTGTCACTGTATGGGTAACCCCTGGCACGGTGCACACAACAATGAGCACCAGAAAGAGAACAAATGCGCCTAATACGCCCCACCGAGTTCGTTTAATCTTCATGGTCGTCTCCTTTTGCCTTGGCTTTCTTTGCTCGGTCACGCTGAATCAATAAGGCCTGCAGACGATTACCATTTTTAACAAACGGAATAAACAACGCCACATCCACGATGAACAAGACAAACGCGACGATCAACGTTTTGATGTCGCCCCCGGTTCCCACGTATCCTTGCAACACGCCCGGTGTCGTCCACGGAATTCGATAAACGACCGGTGGAATCACCTTTGTCTTAATTAAAATTGCCCCAACCACCATGTTGATGACCGGCACAAAGACCATCGGAATCAGATAAATCGAATTGAAAATCACAGGCAACCCAACTAAGCCAATTCCCGATAGGTTTGACAATGCAGGTAACAGTGATCGGTAAGCAACCCGTCGCTCACGATGGGTAATCCCGACTAAAATAATGGCAATTGCCAATGCTAATAACCCACCAACACCACCAATGTTTCCAAACACATCGTACAACGTATGTAACGTGATCGGATATGGTGCCCCAAAGGACGTGTGGTGCGCCTGGGCAAATTGAGCGTTAGCGCCAGAAAACGTCGAGTAATTAATCAACCGTGGCTGTGCAATGGGACTCGCCAGCCCGATAAACATCAAGAGATTACTAATAATGGCCGAAAGCAAAATCGCCGGAACCCGAGTGGTCGCGTTCCCAACCGTAATGGCCGCCAGTCCCTCATTTAAAATCCCTAGTGGCCCCTGCGTTGTAACCAGGCTGATCAACCAGCCCAAGAGCATAAATAGCATCAGCACCAACGCCAATGGGATAAACATGCGTTGAGACCGCGCGAAGACCCGGTCATCGTCCGTTAATTGTTCGATTTTTGGAAGGTGCCGCGTCAACGGCAAGCGAAAAATCATTCCGACAATAATTCCGGTCACAAACGCTAAAAATAAGCCGCGCAACCCGAAGTTATTAAACAAAAACAGGTTATCTGCGCTCCGATAATCATAATTCAAAATCATATATGCGGCGGCACTTGCTAACCCAGTGGTCATCTTATCCCGGTGACACATTTCGGCGTAGTAGTACCCCACAAGATAAGCAGCACAAATACTGACCACAACGTTTAGCATGATCACCAGGTCGGTTAACAAATCACTTGCAATCAGCAACTTCTCACCAAGGGCCTGAAAGTGGAAAATTTGAAAATAAAAGCCGTCTGGCCGAAGCCAAGCTTCGTTGATCCAGTTAAGCAAAACATCCATCATGACAAACGGAAAGAGGATGGTTAGTGCGTGGCGAATAACAGCCATTAATGGCCGGTCACGAAAAAAAAGCGCTATGGCGCCATTTCGTGCATGAAAAGCGCTCATTAAGCGTTTCATTATGGTTCCTCCTCGTCCCTTTAATTAAGTTCTTTATACCCCCCGGGTTTGTTGATTGCAAGCCATATCACGTCATTTTCGTTAAAAGTCCGGGCGCCGATGTTGATGAGAAGATGACCACAAAAAAGACGCCCTTCCTTATCATTAAGAAAAGCGTCATTTAAGAACGGCTCATTCACCGTTATTTTTCTGTTGGAACAAACTGTGCCACCAGCCGGTAAATTGGTTGGCCCTTGGCAGCAAATTTTTGTTCGTATTCCGTTTCTACGTTTTCAAACTGGCCATCACTTGCCGCAACGTCTGTATGCAGATCTAAGGAAACTTCCGTCAGTTTCATCCCGAAGTTGGCCATGCTCATCAACGAATATTCGAACAAATGCCGATTATCCGTCTTAAACTGAATTGCGCCACCGATCCCTAAGACTGCAACGTAACTGGCTAAAAAGGTTGGTGATGTTAACCGCCGTTTTTCATGACGCGTCTTTGGCCATGGATCAGAAAAGTTCAAATACAGATGATCCACTTCTAAAGGTTCAAAGAAGTTTTCAATCCCCTGACCATCTGCCAACACCCACTGAAGATTTGGCAATGCTTCTGGCAGCGACCGTTTTAATGCGGCCCCCAGCACAGATTTTTGTAACTCGATCCCCACAAAGTTTCGTTCTGGGTGGGCCTTTGCCATGCCAATTAAAAATTGCCCCTTACCGGTCCCAATTTCAACTTGCAGCGGCTGTTCCCGTTCGAAGCGGTCCTGCCAGTGGCCCCGATGATTCACGGGTTCCAAAACGATTGCTTGTGGATTAGCGGCGATCAGCTCGTCCGCCCATGGTTTGTTTCTAACGCGCATACTTATTCTCCTTAATTAAGGTCGCTAAATAATGTCATTACATTGCCATCTTCTTCAATCGTAAGCGACTGTACCAACCAACGAAGATGATTAATTCTAAGCCTAAGGCGAAAATATCGGTGCCAAGCCGCACCCAGGACCAATTCACGCTGGCGTCGACAGCCACCAGTGCAACCGCCGTCAACGTTAACAGCACTGTTAACACCCGGCGAAAGGCCGCTAACTGCATGACAGTGGTCACCGGATAAAGGTGCGTGAACACCTTGCCTGCGTACTGTCCGTAAAATGGTAATAACTGAAAGCCAATTAGATAGACCGCCAAAAGCATTACGATCAGGCTGATCACCTGACTATGAACAAAGATCAAAATAACCATGCCAATAACGGTAAGCCGCACCACCAAACCGAATGTATCACTGTCGCGGCCTAACCCACGGGTAAATAGATAGAGGTATGGATTGGTTGATCGACCAACGATCATCCGCCACAGTGGGTCCAAATACCGGCGCCGTTTAACCGTTGCTTTAACCTGAGGAACGTCCGTAAACAGATTGAAGAACCGGTATAACAACATCATCCGATTGGATTCTTCATCCACAAGCACATGCCAGGCCAGTTGGCCACGCACCCACGATTGGCGTAGTCCAAAACTGGTCAAGGCGACAGCAAGGATTCCCAACCCGACTGCTAACCAGGCTGAAAGCCATACACCGCTTGCAAAAATCACTAATGGAACGATCCAGTTCAAGTACCGCGCCCATCCAACCGTTAAGCGTGTTTGCTGAACGGTTTGGCGCAATGCTAAGTTCATCCATGCCGCTTTAACCAAGATCTGGGTGACGATCATGAGCCCGGCTGAAAGCAAGCTCAGTTGGTCTGCTTGCCCCATAAATGGCACGAGGATAACACCGATCACCACTTGAATCACGCTCGCCATTAACAAACTGTAATTACGTGCGTGACGCAGATACGTGTGGAGTGGTGCCTCTGCTGGTAACAATAAAACCGCGTCGGCTGGTTCAATCAGCGTTGCTAATCGCCCCAACTGACTGCCGGCCGTCAGGATAACAACGGTTAGAATGGGTCCCCACCAAACGCCTGCTGTTAAGGACTTCAATCCGTTTTGATAGGCAAAGCCCAACGCACCGAAAAAGAAGAACAGTGCGATAACAAAGTGATCTGTGAAAACGAGGCGCAGATACTTCAGCAGCATGTTTCCGTGACGAGACAACCGCTGTGAAAACAACCGGCTTAACTCATTCATCGCGCTCACCATTGGCCAACGCAAGGTAAATTTCATCTAGGGATTCCCCGGCGTCTGGGAAGGCCGCCCGCAGTTCTGGTAATGTCCCAGCGACCCGAACCTCACCTTGGTGCAGTAAGACGAACCGGTCACAATATAATTCAGCGTTTGCAAGAACGTGGGTCGACATTAAAATGGCTGCCCCACGTTTTTTTGCTGCCTGAATCAAATCTAAGAGATCGTGAACTGCAACCGGGTCCAGCCCCAAAAATGGTTCATCAATAATGAAGACACTGGCCTGCGTCATGAACGCATTCACGATCATCACCTTTTGTTTCATCCCCTTTGAAAAGTTCACGGGGAACCAGGTTAGCTTATTGTCTAACCGAAACAATTTTAATAATTCGTGAGCCCGTGGCCAGGTCTGTTCTGGATCTAGTCCGTACGCATGCATTGTTAATGTCAGCGTCTCTTCCAACGTCAATTCATCGTACAATACCGGCAACTCCGGAATGTACGCAATTTGTTGTTTATACGCCACCGGGTCATCGGTTAACGTCACACCGCCCAGTTTGATTTGTCCATGTTGCGGCGTTAATAACCCAATAATGTGATTAATGGTGGTTGATTTCCCAGCACCGTTTAACCCGATCAAGCCGACAATCTCCCCGTCATTCACGCGAAATGTCACGTCTTTTAACACTGGTACTTGTGAATAACCTCCCACAAGGTGGTTGACTTCAATACCCATAATGATGTCCTTTCACAAAGAAAAATCGTTGCTCCGATTATAGCATACCTCACCCCGTGATGACGGCCATCAAACGCCGCTTCCTACCCCGACGCAAAACTTTTCGTTCTTTCCATTGATGTGTATAATTGGGGTAATCACGATTAACTGAGGAGGCTCCACAATGTTAGATGATAACTGTCTATTCTGTAAAATTATTAAGGGTGATATCCCGAGCTATACGGTTTACGAGGATGATGACGTCAAGGCCTTTTTGGATATTTCACAGGGCACCCCTGGTCACACACTCGTTATTCCTAAGACACACATCCCTGACATTTTTGCTTATGATGAGGCACTTGCGCAGCGCGTCTTTGCAAAAATCCCGAAGATTGCCCGGGCCGTCCGCGATTCTAACCCTGACATCGTGGCCATGAACATCGTTAATAACAACGGTGCCGTGGCGTACCAATCAGTCTTTCACTCACACTTTCACTTAGTTCCCCGTTACAGTGACCACGATGATTTCAAAATGATTTTCAAGGATAATAGCGCTCAATATGATGACGCTGCCTACAAAGCGCTGCAACAACACATCATTGATCACATGGAGGCGTAGCCCATGTTTAACAAACTCACTGATCCGATTCGCGACCTCATCCAATCCACAGCGGATTTCACAAAGGCAATAAAACGGCTCAACAACAACGTGAACCAACTATCGGCAACCGCAACCCAGGCTCAAGAAACCATCACCGACATTCAAAAGTCCGTGGACCGGTTCCAGTTCAAGGTTAACGCACACCAAAAAGTTCTTCAGGAAGGTGTGGACCAACTCAATCAGGATCTTAATGATCTCACCAACCGTCTCCCCCACTAAACGGAAGATTCCTTAAGCGAAACTTAACCCAAAGCAAAGTTTCTGTTAAGGGCGCGCAGGCATTCTACTTTCAGCTTAATCTATGTTAAGATATGCTTTGTGTGATTCATTAGACTCAACTAAAAAACGAATTGGATGTGAACTTTTTATGAAAAAATGGTTACTTATTCCTGCTGGCCTCTTGATGGCCCTTTCCTTAGCCGCTTGTGGTAACAAAACAGTGGCAACAACTGATGGTGGTAAAGTTACTCAGGACGAATATTACTCAAGCATGAAGACGACAAGTCAGGGTAAGCAAGTTCTGCAACAGATGATCATCAAGAAGGTTCTTGAAAAGAAATACGGCGACAAGGTTTCTGACAAGAAGGTTACTAAGCAATACGATGCCCTGAAGAAACAATACGGCTCAAGCTTTAGTAGCATGTTAGAACAACAAGGAATGACCGCTTCTGGCTTAAAAGACACGTTGCGTTTAAACCTGTTGTTACGTGAAGCTGTTAAGAACGACGTGAAGATTTCTGACTCTGACCTGAAGAAACAGTTCAAAGACTGGGAACCTAAAGTCCAAACAGCCATCATCGTTACTTCTTCTAAGGACAAGGCTCAAAAAGCCATTGACGCTTTAAACAACGGAGACAGCTTTAGTACCGTTGCTAAGAAGTACTCTGAAGACTCCAGCACAAAGAACAAGGGCGGAAAAGTCGGCAAGTTCGATAACGCCACTTCTTCTGTTGATGACTCCATTAAAACAGCAGCCTTCAAGCTGAAGAATGGTGAATACACCACTAGTCCTGTTGCTGACACAAGCTCAACCACTGGGACAAAGAGCTACTACGTCATCAAGATGCTTGACAAGCCTTCTAAGGGAACTTGGAAAGATCACAAGCAGGACTTAAAGAACCAAATCTGGGACCAAGACATGGATACCAGCAATGGTGGGACGGTTCTTCAATCCGTTATCTCTAAGGAATTGAAGAAAGCCAATGTTTCCATCAAGGACAATGACTTGAAGGATGTCTTATCACAATACACATCAACTTCATCTTCATCCACTTCAAAATAATTAGTTTTCTAAATAAGAGCGCCGAAACCTCCTTAGGTTTCGGCGCTCTTTTGCATGGCGAAGGCCCAAAATCACCGCTGGTTAAGATCGCAGTGTTGATATGCTTGCATTCTTTTCAAAGTTAGCCGACAATATGGCTGTTTTAAATCATTCATTTATCGGAGGTGCGTTATTATGGCAACAACACATGAATTAACCTTTAGTGACGCTGTTTTAGCTAAAATCAAACCCCTACTGATTAAGGGCAACCGCTTATTATTGAGCTACGATGACGGCGTTGGCCCCTATTCACATCATGGGTTAATGGCGCTTCAAATTTCCTTTCAATTGATTGTTGTGGGTGAAGCCGCAGACATCACCGATTATCAAGCCACGCTGCCATCTAATCTGGGCCCCGTCCATTACAAAGACTATTCCGGCGAATTTCTCGGTCACCACTTGCAAGCCGACTTTAACACGTTGATGCACACCATTCGCCTTTCTGATGAAAGTGAACAGATCGACGATGACGTTGCCTTAATTATTGATCCAAGCGCGGCTAAATAACGTTAGCCAGAAAGGTTTGTCACATGCCATCCATTACGCACATTCAAATTATGTTGTACGTTAACGACGTGCCCGCCATGGCCACTTTTTGGCAACACGCGGTGAGCGCAGAAGTGTCCAACCGTCAGAACATGCCTGACGAGTCTGAAAGTGTAACGCTCACAATTTTGAACCAGGTTGATTTGTGTCTGTTTGATCAACACTTTATTCAGACGACTTCCCCAGAAGTGGCGTTAAATTCGCCATCGCTCTTATTCCAAACGTCACATTTTGATGTCCTCTACCACCAGATCCGCACGGTTAGCCCATCAACTGGTGCCATCAGTGTGCACAATCAACAACGCAGCTTTAACTTTGCGGATCCTGAGGGTCATTATTTTGCCGTCAGTGAAATCCCGTCTTAGTGGCAGTATAAAACCCCAAAAGTTAGTGATAACTTTTGGGGTTTTCCTATGGATTAACATTCACTGAGCACTAGCCGTCCTGTCTAACTAAACCGCCCCTGCCTTAAGGATTTTACCAGTTGTCTTTTGAACCTTACTTTTCCGCCGATCCATGGCGTATTTTACAATGATCAACCCGTTTGCAAGCACCAATGCGCCCAAAAGCATCAACACATCAACGCCAATCCCACCGTTCAGCGAGATTCCCTGCCGAAGCCCATCAATGAGGTACGTCATTGGTAAGTACGGATTGATGATCCGGGCGTAGTTACTCGTTAATTCCACCGGGTACAATCCGGCTGCCGCAGAGAGCTGCACCACCAGTAAGATTGTAATGAGCCACGTGCCAAAGTCACCCAAGACCACCCGCAAACAGAAAAATCAATGATAAGAATGTCAACGCGCCCAACACAATCATGACGCTAAGTTTTCCTTCATTGACAGCATGAAGCCCGTTCCCGAAAGCCAATGTCGGAATCAAGATGCCCGCCTGTAAGAGGCCAACCGCCCCAATAATTGAAATTTTGCCACACCAGTACCGCCATGCTGAATCAGTGTGCTTCTTTGAATAGCTTGCATCAAACATAGTCCCAAGACCAATGCCGCCAACAAAGACCCCAATGGCAATTGAGAATGGTGCCATCCCGGTTCCGTTATTCGGAACCTTTGCAACATCCGTTGTGGATGATTCCACGGGTGAAGCCAACACTTTTGCCGTCTTATTTGTCTGTTTAATTTGGGCCAACTGAATGGCCCCCTTCGTTAAATGACTCGTCAACAACTGTTCGCCCGCGGTCGCCTGCTGCATCCCCGCGGTTAATCCCGCCGTTTGAGCAGCAATTGCATGTGCCACTTGGTTAGACCCTAACTGCTGGTCTAGTTCCTGATTTTCGCCATCCACAGTTTGCAAGCCCTGACTAATTTTTGTTAGTCCCGCTGTGACGGTGCCAGTTTTTTGCCCAGCCGTTGCCATTCCTGCCTGGGCACCCTTAAATGCGCTCAGCAAAGCGGCGACGTTCATTTGACTTACCTGCTTTGAAACGTTTGCTCGAATCACTGTTGTCGCCCCAGTTGTCATCTTTGAAACGATAAAATTGCGGCCTGAGTTGATCGTAAATTTGAGCTTCGCCAGTTGCGGTGTTTTAGTAAGTAACGTTATTGCACGTTTAGAAAAATTATGTAGGATCGTCACCACCATGTCGTAGCCACCAGTCCGAATCCCCTTACGTGCGGCCTTTACTGTTGTAACATGATAATCCATCGACTTTGAATTGTTAAGTTTATTCGTCAACTGGCGGCCAATATCAATCGACCGCCCGTGAACGGCTGTCGCCTGATCATGATTAACGACCGCTACCGGAATGTGGTCCACCCTTCCGTACGTATTCCACATGGATGATAAATAGAGAAAGCAGTAAATGGCGGGAATCAGCGCAATCGCAAGTAACGCTGCTACCAATCCCGGCTTTTTCCATAATTGGTTCCACTCGTTTTTAATCATTTAAATCCCTTCCCCTCGTAAACCATTTGACGCTTGGTTCAAGGATTATCCTAGTCGGGGACTTATCGGGATTCAATGTGCAAAACGACGCCAAGTGTTCATTTTTGGGAAGCGTCTAAACGAACCGGGCTAATTCAACGGCTGATAGTTGGTGGCTCGCGATAAAAATCTGGAAAACGTCAGCAACTGTTTCTGACCGCTCATCTCGTAACCAATAAGTAATTGTCGCGAGCACATTTCACAAGCATAGGCCGACGGGATGTTGTAATCAGCCGCCGGTGCCGCTTGTGGCGCGTCACTGACCCCCTTCGTGATTTCAGCTTTCGTTGCTTGCTTCATCTTATCAGCCAACTGTGATTCTGGCGTCTTCAATAATGCCTTCACTAGTTGCCGGTGTGCATCTAAATAATTAAAGAGCCAATAAAAAGCGTTATCCTCAGCCTGCAAAACGGTTTTAGGCATTTCTCGTTTCGCGTGTGTTTTAAAGACCCTTTCCACACCGTCGATCAAACGGTCTTCATACTTTTCCAACAAATCAAACTTATCTAAATAATGTAGGTAAAAGGTGCCTCGACTAATATGAGCCGTTTCGACAATGTCCCTAACGCTCATCTTTCTAAATCCTTTATTTGAAATAAGCTGAATCACTGCCGTTTCAATTTTGGCTTCAGTTTGTTGCCGCTGACGTTCACTTTTCATGACTAACCATCCCTCACTTAGGCCGCGTTTTCTTGATTATAACAGGAATTATTAATAACCAGCTGGCCAACACAAAAACGATCAGGGAATCATCCCCTGATCGTTTTTAAGTAGTCTTATAAATTATTATTTTGGTTGTTCATTTGTTTCTTCCGCCGTTGGTCGAAAGAAGTTGCGCCCGTCCAGGCCAAAGATTCGTTCAGAAAAGGCCCCCGGTTCAGTGTGTTCAACGGCCGTTGTCATCATTTGAATGCTGGCATCTAACTCATCCAAATCGTGAAGCACTTCCGCCTCCAACAGGTGGGGGCGAACTGGCGAACCGTATTCCATTAGGCCATGATGTGCTAGGATCATGTGCCGGAGCAAGATCAATTCCTCATCTTCAGGATCAAAGTGCAGTTCGTGACACACATCAACAATTTCTTCATCGATGAGGACAATGTGCCCGATCAAATTGCCTGCCAAAGTGTATGTGGTTGACACTGGTCCCGATAGTTCCGTCGTCTTTCCAAGGTCATGTAACAAGGCCCCAGCGTACAGCAAGGAGCGATCAATGTTCGGGTGGAGATCGGCCACCGTTTTAGCAAGCCGGGCGATGGAAATTGTGTGATACGCCAATCCGCCGGCAAACGCATGGTGGTTCTTTTTGGCTGCTGGGAAGCTGTAGAAGTCATCCGCGTGCCGTTGTAACAGCGTCCGCACCACCCGGTTCCATGATGGCGTTGTGATCTCAAAAATAATGTTTGAAATCTCTTCTTCCATCGCCGCGCGCGACATTGGTCCGTGAGCGACGAATGCTGACGGGTCATGTGGTTCGCTGTCATTGGCCAACCGTAAGTTTAAAATTTTGAGCTGTGGGCGTCCTTGATACAATTCCTTTTTTCCGTGGACAAGCACCACTTGTCCCGCAACATAGGTTTGAATGTCTTGTTCATTTGCATCCCAAACGTTTCCCGCTAACTCGCCTGATTGATCTTCAAACGTTAGGTGGATAAACTGCTTGCCGTTCTTTGCTGTCCGGACATCAGCCCCCTTCAGCAAAACAAACAGATCAAATTCTTCATCCACTTGGAACGCCATTAACTGTTTTTCTGGCATTTTGCTTCTCCTCGTTTACATCAATTTTATCGTGATAATCGTAATTGTTGGGCGGTGGTGACCGTTGTTAGCAACCGTTCATCTGCCGTAAAGTACAGCACCTGAATCTGCTCTGCAAACTGCTTTAACAAGCTTATCATGGCTGCTCGCCGTTCCTCATCAAAGTTAACGAACGCGTCATCCACAATTAACGGCAGCGGCACACGGTCACCCATGACACTCGCAAAGCCCAACCGTAGGGCAACGTATAATTGTTCTGCCGTTCCGCGTGATAGCTCGGCGACCGTAAAACGGGTCCCGGTGGTTGTCACCACTTGGAGGTCAGTACCCGTTAATTTAATTTCAGGATAATGCCCGAGCGTCAGCGTCGCAAAGTATTGCTCTGCTCGTTCAATGATGAGCGGTAACCGGTCACTCGAGGCAGCCGTTAGTGACTGATCAATCCACTGCGCTGCCAGTTGATTCACCAACCACTGCCGACTTAAATCAACAATGGTTGTCGTCTGGTTCGCAAGTTCCTGTTGTAACTGTGGATAAACATCATGCTCGGCCTGCTGGGTAAACTGCGCTTGTTGCTGAGCAACTTGTCGTTGCGCTTGCTCCCGCTGGGCTACAGCAGTTGCATACGCCGTGGTCGCCGCCTGAACGGCTTCTGTTACCGCTGCCTGATCACTAAACTGGGCTAACTGGGCTTGAATGACCGGCGTCAACTGTTCACCGAGTGCCGCTTGCTGGGCCTGTCGTTGCTGATCTTGCTGTTGTGCCTGATAAGCAGCCACCAATTGCTCGGCGTTCGCCACGTTTGCTTTTGCTAGGAGCGTTCCAAGTTGCGTCGTTAATTCAGTTTGCCGCGCCTGCATTTGCTCAGTTGTTTGAATCAACTTAACGCGTTGTTCCGCACGGGCGGAATCCGTTGCCACTAACGCACTCATTCGGCGTTCGTACGCCTCCGCGTGGCTTAACGCGTCAGCAGCTGACAACTGTGTTAATGGTAACCATTGATCAGCGAAACCGTAACGGCTAAAGTACTGCCCCACTTCATCGTTTAACTCATGGTCACGCTTTGTTAACTGATCAATTTGCTCGGTTAGCGTTGTCACCGTCTCACTGTCAGCCTGTAAACTAAGCCAGTCAGCAACCGGGATTCCGGTCAAATAGTGCTTCTGGGCTAATTCTTGAATGTCTACGGGCGGAACAACCTGTTGTTTGCTAACGGGTTGTCCCATCACACGCGCCGTAACGCCGGCCAACCAGCCTTGCCAACCGGCAACCCCCAGCGCTAACCCGGCAAGGATAAAGCCCCATTTGATGCCGCTACTCATCAGCAAGCCTAAAACCACAAGGACGCCACCAGCACCAACGCCCCACCACTGGCGAGCACTTGAAACTGACGAACCATCCGCCGTGTTTTGATGCGTCAATTGCTGTTGCAGAGCCGTTCGTTCGTTTGATGTTAGTGGTGTCGGGTATGGCGGTTGCCAGTGATGCACCATCGCTAATTCGTCGCGATTAGTCGTCATGGTTGTCCGCCGATCACGCCCGGCCTGCCGTTCCCGAAGCCAATCATGGACCTGATCAAACTGCTTCGCCTGATCTGTAAACGCTGTGCGGTGGTCAATGTAAAATGCCGTTTCTGGTGATTGCGCATCATCAGTTGCGGCTAACTGACGGGCCTGGTCTTCCAACGATTTTTTTAACGACTCGTGTTCAGCCCGAATTGCTAGAAAGTCGTTGTACACGTCATCATCGATTTGCGCCGTTAACGCTGGCGCCGCCGCTTGAAGCTCCTGATAATGTTCGTACGTTGGCCACAACCGCTGAACCGTCGCCAGTTGGTCGCGCTGCTGACGAAGATCACTGACCTGCTTGGTTAAGCCGGCCACATTAGCGTTGCCCTGCTGGATCTCACGCTGTAATTGAACAAACGCCGGGTACCGGTCGGCTGCTTGACGAACCCGATCCTGTAAATCATGATACGTTGCCAACTCTTGGTTAAGCCGCGGCTTCCGACCACGTGGTTTGTACACGTCATCCGCCGCCTTGGTTAGCCGTTCTGCGAGCTCGATCCACGCCTGACTACCGACAGCCCCGACCCGTTGCACATTTGCAATCAGTGCTTCTTGTGAGGTCGCTGTCAATGCTTGAAGCCCTGCAAGGTCAAAACTAAAAGTTGATTCAGCAAACTGTTGATCAACACCACCCAACAATTCTGGTAACAGGATGTCCACTGTTGTGTTGGTGGTGACGTTTAGTAACGTCACGTCACCACCGCTCTTCCCTGCTGTTCGTTGAACACGGTAGACCGTCTGATTTTTGTCATTTGCCACAAACGTCACCGCCCCACCATACCCCGCACCACTCTTCGGGATGTATTGTTCGGCGGGATGCTTTCCCGTTGCAAAGCCAAACAAAACGCCGTGAATAAACCGTTGAAGGGTTGTTTTCCCAGCCTCGTTTGCCCCATAAATCATTTGAAAGTGGTCATCAAACGTAAAGTCGACGTTTTGCCACTTCCCGAATCCGTCAATGTGTACTTGTGTGATTCTCATTGCTCACCCCCACGCTTTCTTGGTTAATGAGTGTTTCTGCTGCCGTTTTAAGGGCGGCCACGGAGGCCATCTTGACCGCATCGTCAATCGCGGTCTCCGCTAATAACTGATCTGCAAGTGCCGTAATGTTTTCCGGCGTAAAAACGGATTCGGCGGCCTGCGTCCAATACGTTTGGTCCAATGTACTAAACGCTGGTGTTGCCGCGATTTCTTCCACCCGTAAACTAACGACCATTCGGCCATGACCATTTTGTAACCGGTGAACCTGTTGTGTCTGGAGAACCGTCAGCAGACTATCGTTAGTCAACCGGGTGCGCACCGTCTCTGGTAGCCCAGCGGTCTTCGTTAACGTCACAGCAACGAGCATTAAATCATCAGTCTGTTGCTCATCAACTAACTGCGCCTGAATGGCCGCTAACACCCCGTCCGAATCGGTCGTTTGTGAACAATCAACGGTGACCGTTTGCCAAATAACTGGTGCCACTGCCCGAAATTGCGGTGTTAGTGTGCCGTGATCATCCGTCACAAGGTAGTACCCCTTTGCACCAGTTTCGTTTGCGTGACGCCCCTGAAGGTTGCCGGCGTAAATAACCCACGGTGTTTCCTGCAAAACTTGCCGTTTGTGAATGTGCCCTAACGCCCAGTAATCATAGTGTTTACTGGTCAATTCAGGAAGACTAAACGGCGCGTACGTTGCGTGGGGCGCATCGACGCTGGCCACGGACCCATGAAGCATCCCAATGGCAACATCCACTCCGGGTTGCCGAACTGGGTAATCAGGAATCATATCAGTCGTTACCGCCCGGTTCGCGTACGAAAAGCCGGTAATGGCCACCGTTGTTTGATCTGTTGTCGTCAGTGTTTGTGTGCTAACCGTTTCATCAAACGCATGAACGTTTGGTGGCAACTGCAACGTATCCGTCGTGCCGGTTAAATAATCATGATTCCCATAACTCAAATAAACCGGAATTTTGGCCTGATCAAGACGATTCATTTGCGTCAAAAATGCCGCCTGCGCGCCAATGGCCCGATCTTGTCGATCATACACATCACCACTGATCAGCATAAAATCGATTTTTTCATTAATCGCATCATCAACCATGCGCGTCAACGCCGTAAATGGTGATTGATAAATTTGTTCCCATAACGATTGGGGTAACTGTTTGAGTCCTAAAAACGGACTGTCTAAATGTAGATCCGCTGCATGAATAAACTTCATGGTGAGCCCCCCTTTTTTTCATTTAACGTGCGTACTGGACGAAAAAAGCCCAGCCGCCACGGAAACTTCCGCGACGACCAGACTTGTTCTCACCGTTCACATGTACCGGTCCTAGTTCACTGAGTCGCGGTATAAATCTTGGATTGGTTTCGTAATGACGTTGTTCAATTCGTTCAGCAAGTTGTTCACTGCTTCTTCCTTTTGCATCAACGTCTTCACTTCTTCGAATTCACCAACTTTAGTGGCCAATTCACGTGCGTCATTCATTTCTTCTTCAGTCATGTCCTGACCTTGCATTTGCTTCTGTTGCAAAGTCACTTGCATGTCTTGGAACTTTTTGAAGGTGTCAAACGCATCTTGGTTTGCCTTCATTGCTGTATAAGCATCGCTTAATGCTTTAAATTCGTCACTAGCAGTTAACGTTCCTGCCATTGTTTTTGCATCTGCTAAAATATCTGCTGCCATTATGGGTAGCCTCCTCAATTAAAGTACTTCACCATTTTACCATTTCTCCAGTGATCAAAACAGCTGTTCGCCTAATTTAACAGGAATTTAGCATTCAACGAGGATTAAAAAATAAGGTAGCTGACTTTTATCGTTTCATCGTCAGCTACCTTATTCTTAAACCGATTAGTGACCAAAACTGCCGGTCACTTTATCCCAAAATCCTTTTGCTTTTTGTGCTAAGGAATCCGCACCCTTACCGATTGAATCAGTGACTTTACCGGCGCCATCCTGAATGCTACTCCACATGTCACCATCACTGGAAGCAGAATTTTCTGAGGCCGCGAGGGTATTGGCGTCCTTCACCGTAAACTGTGTCTCATTTGTTGTTGGAATGATGCTCGTCATTTCCGCCTTATATAAAGACCCAACGGTTAACCCATCCGGAACATCCAAATGGTCTCCCTTACTGGTCTGATCAAAGCCTTCCCAGTTGACCACAACGATGTCTGGCGTGTAACCATCGACCCACATATCCGTGGTCCCGGCTGAATCGCTCACACCATCTGCTTCGGTCGTCCCGGTTTTACCGGCGACCTGGTAGTTAGCTGGTTTGCCGTAAACCCCGGTTCCGTGAGAGAACGTGCCCAGCATCATACTGGTCATTTCATTGGCCACTTTCTTACTAATGATCTGTTTTGGTTGATCATACTCATTATCAACGATTGTCTTTCCTGAAGCATCCACAATCTTTGTAATGTAGTGGGCCTGGGTCAGTTTTCCACCATTGGCAAACGTTGTGAACGCCTGGGCCATGGTTTGTGGTGTAACCCCTTTTTTAATTCCTCCAAGAGCCATCGCCAGGTTATCATCAGATTTATCAAGACCGAGGCCAAACTTCTGGGCAGAATCATACCCCTTTTGAACCCCAATCTTGTTTAATAACCAAACTGCTGGCGCATTATAACTATTTTGAAGCGCTTGGTACATTGGCACTTTACCACGATAAATGTCACCGTAATTACTTGGGCTGTAGTTATTGGCCCCATACGACTGCTTTTTATCCTGTAGCTCTGAATCATAGTAATAACCATTCTCAATGGCCGGTGTGTACACCGCAAATGGTTTAATTGTTGATCCAGGTGACCGCAGCGACTGGGTGGCACGGTTAAAGCCACGGAAAACGTGCTCCCCCCGGCCCCCAACAACAGCTGTCACACCACCATCAGATGGATCCATCGCAATACTTGCCGCCTGGACCATGGTGCCATCCGCCGCATTCGCCGGGAAGTTGGCCGAATTTTTAAACAACGTTTGCATGGTGGTCTGTTGTGACTGATCCAACGTGGTGTAGATCTTGTACCCCCGGTTCATAATGTCGGATTCCGTTAGACCATACTTGGAGATGGCCTCGTCAACCACTGCATCAAAGAAATACGGGTATTTATATGAACTATTCGCCGCGTAATTATCCGTTGTTGTTAAGGCAGTTTGTTTATAGCTGGCCGCCTGCGCTGTGGTTAACTTCTTGTTTTCCACCATCAGATCAAGAACCACGTTACGCCGCTTCTTGGCAGCCTCCGGATGATCGACAGGGTTGTACCCGCTTGGTGACGTCAACATTCCAGCTAGCACTGCCGCCTCGGGTGCAGTTAGTGCTGACGCATGTTTGCCAAAATACCGCTCTGAGGCATCTTCAACACCCCAGACCCCGTGGCCAAAGTAGGCGTTGTTGAGGTACATGGCGAGGATATCCTCTTTGGAATACACGTTTTCAACTTCAATCGAAATAAAGATTTCTCTGGCCTTCCGCGTGACCGTTTGTTCCTGCGATAGGTACGCATTTTTGACTAACTGTTGCGTTAACGTTGAGCCCCCACCACTAATGTAGTCACGGTGGAGAAGCTTGTTTCGTAGCAATAAGAAGGCCGCCCGACCAAGTCCCTTCACGGAATACCCGTGTTCATGGTAGAAATTACGATCTTCGGTTGATAACACCGCATTTTGGATGTTTGGGGAGATCTTATCCAGTGACACATAGGTCCCTTTTTGTGAGTATAGTTCACCGGCCTTTTTATTATCACGGTCATAAATGGTGGTTGGTTGTGATAACGCCGCCTTTAGGTCACCAACGTGGGCCGTCTTTGCCTCAAACGTTAGGTACGCACTCATGACCAACACAACGCTCAAAATAATCACGATAAGCCACCGGGTTAGTTGGAATCGGTGCCAAAAATGACGTAAGTGCCGCCATAGTGTCCTCAATAACCGGCTAAACCACTGCACCACAGCATTATCGCGCCATGATGGGCCACCGTCTGGATGTTGATTGCGCTTCATATTTTTCGTACCTTTCTCTCGTCAAAATCGTCCCGTGTATCTTACCACACAACCCCAAACGGAAATCACGATTTAACCGAGCTTAACCATTTTTTACAACGCCACATCATTAACCGCTGCCTGTTACCCTGTTTCTTTCCGTCATTAGTGCCTGGGGCAACAAAAAAAACGGGCTGCTTTCCAACGTTAGGAAAGCGGTCCGTCTCAGGTTACTAATTTAAGTAGGCAGCCCACATCTCGTGTAATGACGTTGCCGCCATTTTACTCGGGCTAATGATCAAAATGGTGTCATGACCGGCCAACGTGCCCGTAATCCGTGACTCCATTAATTCATCAATTAACGCAGCCAGTGCGTTTCCGTCACTTGGCGTGGTTTTCACAACGTTCATAAATTCAACCTGGGTGAAATCCACCACCACTTCACCAAATTGCTGTGCAAAGTGATCCATTGGCACCGGAACCGGTTGCTTTAGGACACGGTACACTGCCGGTCCCGTGACCGTTGGCTCCTTCACAATGTGGAGCTCCTTTAAGTCGCGAGATAATGTGGCAAGTGTTGTTGAAACGCCGTTTTCAGCCAAACGCTTTTGTAGGTCATCCTGGTTTACCACCTGTTCGCTGCGCACCAACTCTAAAATTGCTGCCTGCCGATCTTGCTTTCGCATTCAGCCACCACCCTACATTTCGTCTGGTGAATCAACGCCCAATAACCGCAAGCTTTCTTTCAGAACGATGCTGACACTCTTAACCAGTGCTAAACGGGCGTTTAACCCAGCGTCTTCCACCAAAATCTTAGAATTTGCATAGTATTTATTGAAATCACGGGCCAAGTTGATTGCGTACTTGGCAATGATCGATGGTTCGTAATCCGTCACGGCGCGTCTGATAACATGGTCAAATTCACTTAATGACTTGATCGTGTTCCATGCAGCTGGATCGTCAATGCTCAGGTCATCCATCGCGAAGTCCGTTTTGTGGGCCTTCCGGAGGATACTCTCAGCCCGCGCACGCGCATACTGCACGTAAGGACCAGTGTCCCCTTCGAAACGAACCACTTCTTCTAAGTTAAAGTCGAAGCTGTTCATGCGTTCGTTCTTCAAGTCATGGAAAATAACCGCCCCGACACCAACTTCGTGCGCAACCGTCTCTTTGTTTGCTAAATCAGGATTCTTTTCCTCGATTTGTTTCATTGCCAATTTCTTGGAATCACTCAAAACATCTTCCAATAAGACAACGCGGCCGGACCGAGTTGACAACTTCTGCCCGTTTAACGTGATCAATCCAAACGGAACGTGGTGAATTTGGTCGGCCCAGTCGAAGCCCATTTCCGTCAACACAGCCTTCAATTGTTTGAAGTGGTTGATTTGTTCCGCCCCAACAACGTACAGGGATTGCACAAAGTTGTATTCACGTTTCCGGTAGATAGCGGCAGCTAAGTCACGGGTAATGTACAGTGTTGCCCCATCAGACTTTTTGATCAGGGCCGGGTTCAGGTCATACTTATCCAGGTCGACAACTTCGGCCCCTTTACTTTCATGCAGCAGGTGCTTGTCTTCCAGAATTTGAACCACTTCAGCCATTTTATCGTTATAAAAGGCCTCACCGTTATAGGAATCAAACGTAATTCCTAACTCATCGTAGATCTTCATGAAGGATTTCAGTGATTCTGACCGGAACCACTTCCACAAGCGCATGGCTTCCTCATCCCCGTTTTCAAGCTTCAGGAACCATTCACGGGCAGCATCGTCCATTTCAGGATGCGCTTTATCTTCTTCATGAAAACGCACGTAGTATTCCAGTAAATTGTTGATGGGGTCAGCTTTAACTTCTTCCTCGCTTCCCCACATCTTATACGCTTGGATCAACTTTCCAAACTGGGTTCCCCAGTCACCTAAATGGTTTACTTTGACGGGATTGTAACCCGTCTTAGCTAGGATGTTTGCCAATGCGTTTCCGATCACAGTTGAACGCAAGTGCCCCATTGAAATTGGTTTGGCAATGTTTGGGGATGACATGTCGATCGGCACGTTACCACCATGGCCAATGTCTTGTTGACCGTAATTTTCCTTTTCCGTTAGCACGGCGGTTAACGTATCAACCGCAAAATTTCCCTTTTTCAAGAAGAAATTAAGGTATGGTCCCACTGCTTGAACCGTTTCAAAGTCATCCGTTGCGACTTTTTCAGCCAGGTCAGCGGCAATCATGTTTGGTGCCTTGTGCATCGTTTTTGCCAACATGAAGGCGGGAAAGGCCCAGTCTCCCAGGTCAGAAGTTTTTGGTTGTTCCAACTTATCAACGATGGTCTCAACACTCAGTTCACCATCTAAAGCTGTACTAATAGCTGTTGCAATTAAAGTTTTATTATCCATAATGTCATCCTTTCTGCATAAAAAAGGACAGCCGCCCCCTACATGTTCATGTAAGAGGCGGTTGCCCGCGGTACCACTCTTATTGGACGGCTGTTACCAGTCATCCCACTCATTGATTAATTTATCAAACGGTTAACACGCTTCGTTTCGCTGAACCATCGCCTTCCATCGACCGCGACTCGCTTAGGATTCAGTGGTGAAACTACTTCTCTAACCGGAAACTCTTGATATTATAACAGCCTTTATCGTGAAACACAATCATTGCCCGTTGGCGACCAATTGCAACGTCATTTTCTGATGCATAATCCCAAAATCATCAAATGCATCACCTTCTGCTTTAAAACCAAGCGAGGCATAAAAAGCGGTTAAATACACCTGTGCCTCAACTTCAACCGTTGTTGCGGTCGTCTGTTCAGAAAGCCACGTTAATGCGGTCGTCAATACTTGTCGCGCCAAGCCGCGGCCACGATCCTGCTGCGCCACTAATACCCGGCCGATGTGCCACACAGCACCTTGCGCACCGGCATAAATGCGACAGTACGTTTCAAGATGACCATCAGCCGCCTGCTCGAACAAATGCTGAGCCGTAAGATCAATGTCATCGACCTCGGGATAGGCACAGTTTTGTTCAACAACAAAGACATCCGTTCGTGCACGGTAGATCTGGTACAACTCAGGCGTTGATAACGCCGAAAATGATTTATTAAGCGTTGAAACCACCTCCTAGAATGATTTGCTCGTCAGTATAACACAGGCCACGTGCTATCAACGCTAAGGCCTTCGCATTTTAACTGTCAAAAAAGACTGACACAGAGGTCAGTCTTTTCATCATTAATTATAAAAGTAACCCCACGCGGTAGTGAATGAACATCGTTACAAGGCCAACAATCACATTTCTAATGATGGCACGTTTTGCTAAGCCGTCCCCCAGTTTGGCACTTAGATAACCCGTTAAGGCCACGGACAGGGTCACGGCAAAAATTGTCATGGGCCACTGAATGTTAACTGGTGAAAAGGTCATCGCAAAAAGTGGAAACAGTCCTCCGGCCGCTGCCGCAAAGAGCGATGAAAACGCAGCGTTCCACGGATTCATGTATTCACCTAGTTCAAGATCATCTTTAATTCGAACCAACGTGCCCAGTGGATTTTCGTGCATAAGTTCGTTTGTGATTGCCTGGGCGGTCTCCTCGCTAACCCCTCGTTCAACGTAGTACGCTTTGACAATGCCAGCCTCGACGTCTGGTTGGCTGTCCAACAGCGCCTTTTCTTCGGCCACGACGGCCTTTTCTGTATCTTTTTGTGAGCTGACCGACGCATATTCACCAGAAGCCATCGAAAACGCACATGCGAGTAAATCTGACAAACCAGCAATAAAAATTGTGAACTGATTGGTTGTTGCCACGGCAACTGAAAACAGTACCCCGACAACCGTTAAGATCCCGTCATTTGAGCCGAGCACACCAGCCCGTAACGTGTTCAATCGTTCCGCCATGGTCATTTTTGGCCGTGTTTTAGTTTTAACCCCATCTTGTTGCATTCACTTTCCCTCGTTTCCTCATTCTCGATAAGCCTACCGTGCAAATAACAAACCAATGGCATAGGTAACGGCCATCGTCAGAATCCCAGCAACAACATTTCGCAGTGTTGCTTTATAGCGGTTCGCATTTCCAAGAGCTGCGGCTGTAAATCCGGTAACTGATAACGCAATTATTACTGAAATAATCGTGGCAATAATCCGGATTCGGGCCGGGAAGAAGGTAATTGCAACGAGGGGCAAAATTGATCCCAGCGGAAACGAAATCATGGATGCAACTGCCGCTCCAATGGCACTGGTCTTCACTTTAGGATCAAAGCCGTAACGTTCCCGGACCCCAATGTATAACGGGTCACCGGCCATCATTTCATGGGCCGCTTGTTCAGAAAGTTCTGCTGAAATCCCCTGTTGCATATACTTATCCTTAATAAAGGTGATTTCTTCCGGCATGTGTTCAGCAACTGCAACTGTTTCACGCTGAATGGCCCGTTGCTCCGAGTCACGCTGCGTGCTAACGGAGACCCATTCCCCCATCGCCATAGAAATTGTTCCGGCAAGCATGCCGGCAATCCCGGCTAGGAAGATCGCGTTCGGACTGTTCGTCGCTCCCGCCACCCCGATAACGATCCCAGCAACAGATAAAATGCCATCGTTAGCACCCATCACGCTAGCTCGCATGATGTTGATGCGTTGTGCTAGTGAGGCGGTCGGCCGCTTCTTCTTCTCTACTGTTGTTTCCATCCTAATTGCCCCATTCTTTGTTTCATTCATTTACATTTAGAATGATTCTAAATATCTATGAATATCGTACCACATTCCTGCTGAACTGCAAGTCCGATTAAACAGACACTCGCGGTAGTTTAGTTAAATGTCACGTGTAAATTAATTTAATTTACTTTTCAATAAGTTAGTTGACCACTTATATATTTTATTATAAAATATTTTTTATAGAAAAGAATTTTAATTCCTATTTATAAAACCATCTTTTTGGCGTCAAAATCCAGTTAAAAATGATTTTATAAAAAATTCTAATCTTATGAATATTTATTAAAAATAATTTTCAAGCACGATTTCATTTATTTTCAAAAACCATTATTACCATTTGCACTGCGTGAATCATGTGCCATCGCATGCTTTTTTCACGGCCACCACTTCTTTACGATTTTAAAACGAAAACGGAGTCTCGTTTATGGATAAATTTTTTGGTCTTTTATTTGCCGCCCTTTTTGCTTACGCCGCCTACCGCCTTTATCAACGAAAAACAATGACAAAGTGGCTACGAATGAGCTTACTAATTCTCACCAGTATTTTCGCCATTGCATCACTCATCGGACCATTTAGTTCTTCTGAGCAAACCACGGCACCACGATCCACTACTTCAACGGGCAGTTCGTCACCTCGTCAGCATAAAAAAGCCACTAAAACAATCACAAGTTCACACGTTGACGATTCATCATCTTCAACTCGAAACTCAATGAGCCAGTCTATTGCTGAAAGTACGTCGGCGCGCCAATCACTTGAAGAAAGCGCTTCGCGCCAATCAGTTGACGCTGCCAAGCAGTCATCGAGTGCCCAATCCGCCGCGAACGCGGCCGCAGAAAGCTCACAAAAGGCCGTTGCTGAACAATCCTCAACGGTGGCGACCACAGAGGGCGGTATCATCGGTGATTCAAAGTCACACATCTACCACATGCCAGATCAGGCATCCTATCATATCAGCCCCGCTAACGCTGTTACATTCAGTTCAGAATCAGAAGCGCAGGCTGCTGGCTATCGAAAGTCACTTCGGTAAGTTTCTCCGCTTAATTTAACCGGAAGTCGTTACCATTTCTCGCTAATAATAAAGGCACACAGTCAGGTGACTGTGTGCCTTTATTATTTCTGACTGTTTAATCCTTGCCAACCAACGAAACACAAAAAGCCCCGACCTTGTCATAACGACGAAGATCGAGGCTTCAATTAACTATTGGTTTAATCTCGTTAAACATTAAATAGTGACTTTCAATGATGTTCCAAGTCACCGAGAGGATGAGTATTACTTTCAACTCATTGGTAGTAGAATAACACATCCAGTCAGAATAAGCCAGGATTTAAGTTTAGCTACCATATTGGAGCAAACACGCAGCACGTCGCTTCACCTAGTGCGCAACCGGTTCACGATTCCCCAGACGGACTTTCTTGACGCCCATCTTTTTATTAGCGACGTCGCTTTCTTTAAACCCAAAGGCCCACGTGCAGGCAAACGAAACGACCAATGACGTTGCGCTGGCCAACAAGTACCCCCAGAAGCTGGCATCTAGTCCCTTTGGATTAACAAACGACGTAAAACCGATCAAGGAACCCGTGAATCCCCACATATTCACTCGTAATAGACCAGTTATGAGACCACCCGCAGCACCACCAATACAAGCTGTGATAAAGGCCCGCCCATACTTCAGGTTAATCCCGTACATTGCGGGTTCCGTGATTCCGCTAAACGCAGAAATTGTGGCCCCAGCAGCCAGTTCACGAAGACTGGCCGTTTTTGTCTTTAAGAGAATTGCCAGGACCGCCCCACCTTGCGCCACCATGGAAGCAGAAACTAATGCGTTAATTTGAGAACTTCCGTCCGCAGCAATTTGATTAGCCACAATTGGGATCACCGCCCAGTGCAACCCAAAGATAACGAGACACTGGTAGAACCCGCCAATAATTACCCCGGCAACTGTCGGACTGGCATTATAAAGCCACATCAAGCCAGCGGCAATTCCAGAACTCAAAATACTAATGATGGGCCCCACAACAATGAGGATAACAGCACTGACCGCAAACACTTCAATCAATGGATTAAAGATCATTTGCAATGCCATTGGCATATGTTTCTTTAACCATGGTTCTAGTTTGGCAGCCATGTACGCAGCCGCAATAATTGGGAAGATGGAGTACGAATAATTCACTAAATGGATGGGCAGTCCAAAGAGATTGGCATTCATGTTGACGCCGAGAAAGTAACTTTTTGACGTCTGGGCGGCCGCTTTAACAATCGTCGGGTAAGTCATAACCCCACCAATAATGGCCACAATGATCGGGTCGGCACCAAGTCGGCGCGCTGCCGTGTAACCAACAAAAATTGGGAGGAAGAAGAAGACTGAATCCCCCATGGCGCTGACGATCACGTACGTTGAACTGGTGGCAGATACCCAATGAAACGTGGTCGCTAACGCGAGCGTGCCCTTTAAGATCCCAGCTGCGGCCATTAAACCAATGATGGGAATCATGGACCCAGTAATCACACCGATCAACTGAGAAAAGTAAAACTTTGTGGCTGGCCACATCCCTTTAGGAGCGACCTGTTTTGGCGCTGCAACACTGGCGTCACCGTCTTCAGAAAATTCGGGTCCAAGAACCTTAATGACCCCGTTATAAACCTCCGTCACGGCTGGTCCGATGACAACTTGATACTGACCACCTGACTTGGCAATATCAATAACACCATCCAGGTTCCGAATGGCCTCGTCATCCGCTTTGTGATCGTCCTTGAGGTAAAAACGCACCCGTGTAATACAGTGAATCACGCTATTCACGTTGGCCTTGCCACCAACGAGTTGCACGATCTGTTTAGCCAGTGTTTCATACTTGGATTCACCCTTAGTCGTGGACGCTGCCGCTGAATCTTGTTGAGCCGTCTTGAGGGTTACATCCGCCGCAACATCACCAGCCGTAACCGTTCCTGGTTTAACCGTTAAATGATCCAAAACAGCATCAGTGTTAGTGATAGCTGTAATCACGGTCTTTTGCTTGCCTGCGTGGTCAATTTCAGCCAGGTTCATGGTTGCCAACGACATCGCCAGCAGTTACGGTAGCGCCCTCCTGGATCGTTATGTCAAACGGACCTCCGTTTAGCTCCACCGTGTCAATTCCTAGATGAACGAGCACTTCCATCCCACTCGCCGTTTTAAACCCCAGCGCATGGCCAGTGTGCGCAACCAACATCACCGTGCCACTAACGGGAGCGACAATGTGCCCGTCTGTTGGTTCAATCCCAAACCCATCACCCATCATTTTTTGTGAAAAAACCGGATCCTTTACATCAGTGATGGGCATCATCTGCCCTGTAACTGGTGCCATAATTGATGCTTTATTGTTTGCCATTGTGCTCAATCCCCTCTCAACAAGTGATTACCAACGTAAAATGCAGTGCTTTGGTAAGGCTGTAATATCTGATCATTTGGCTTTGCGTCCACATAATTACTGATTAACACGCGAGCGTCTAAATAGTCTCTCGGCACTTGAAATGGCTTGGTGTGCCCCGAAAAGTTTGCAACCACCAGTAACCGTTCTGTGCCCCAGCGACGCTCGAAACCATACACATCATCATCAACCGTCGGAACAGCGAGAAAGTCACCGTCACTGATCAATTTGAACGTGTGGCGTAACGCAATCAGTCGTTGATAGTAGCTAAAAATTTGTTGACTCATTGGTGCGCCCTGGTGAATGATGGCTTGATTAGTGGCGCGCAGCCACGGGGTCCCCGTGGTAAAACCGGCCTGCACATCATTTTGCCACTGCATTGGTGTTCGACTATTATCCCGCGCTTTCCGTTGAACGATTCGAAACGCCGTTGCGGGGCTTTTGCCTGCCGTAAGCAATGCCTGGTACGCGTTGTGCGCCTCCACATCAACATAATCATCCATGCTGGTGTACTCAGGATCACTCATCCCCAGTTCCTCCCCTTGATAAACGAACGGGGTTCCCCGCGACAGGTGAACGACATTTGCCAGCATTTCAGCGGCCTGAACCCGGTAGCGGCCCACATCGCCAAACCGGTCTAACGCCCGCGGCTGATCATGGTTATTCCAAAAAAGTGCTGGCCAGCCGCCGTCAGCTGCTAAATTTGTTTCCCATTTGGTCAATGTTTCCTTGAGCAACCGGTAATTAACGGGCTGATCGGTCCACTTTTGACCGTGGTCATAATCCACCTTCAAGTGATGAAAATTAAACGCCATGTTCAGTTCGTGATTTTGCGGTTTGGTGTAGGCAACGCTCGCGGCCATTGTGGTCGAAGATAATTCACCGACCGTCACGATTTCTGGATCACGGCCAAAACTCATTTGATTTAACTGCTTAAGGTACGTTTCCACGACCGGTTGATCTGTGTAACGTGTGCGACCATCCGTTCCGGCAATCGCATCCATCAGTGGCTCTGGCTTGCCAATAACATTGATAACATCAAAACGAAATCCCTGGACCCCCTTTTGACGCCAAAAATTAATGATCTGGGCGCATTCGTTGCGGACCGCCGGATTACGCCAGTTCAAATCGGTCTGTGACTGGTCGTAGAGGTGTAGATAATATTTTCCAGTCGTTCCAAACGGCGCCCAGGCGGGGCCACCAAACTTTGATTGCCAATTGGTCGGTAATGAGCCATCCGGTTTCGGCGCCTCGATCAGATAATATGCTTGGTATTTTTCATCGCCAGCCAGCGCAGCTTGAAACCAGGGATGAGTCGTTGACGTGTGGTTAAACACCATGTCGAGCATGATCCCAATACCCACGCTTTTAAGTACGGCGACTAATTCTTCAAAGTCCGCCATGGTTCCAAATCGTGGATCAACCGCGCGGTAATCCGCGACGTCATAACCATTATCCCGTTGCGGCGAAACAAAAAACGGGTTAAGCCAAACCATGTCGATGCCTAACGACTGTAAATACGGGACTTTTTCGATAATGCCCCGAAGATCCCCCAGCCCATCACCGTCGCTATCATAAAAAGACTTTGGGTAAATTTGATAGATCACCTTTTGTCGAAAATCCATTGTTCTGTTTCCTCTCTCCAGCCTTGATTTTTCCCACTCATTCCGCATGAATCCGGCGCACAAAGCTTTCAAACCGAAATTTATCGGCTCTGTGCCGTGACTCTGTATAAGAAATCGTGCGGCCATCCGTTAAACTCGTTTTGCTCCGAACCACCACAATGTCCGTCTGGCCGTCAAGATCAAGAAGCCGTCGATCCGTTTGGGTCGCTGCTTCGATGGTAATGAGCTTTTGGGCGACACCGATGCTTAGACCCAAGTCATGTTCGAAATATTCAAACAATGAATTTGCCGCTTTGACCTCTGGAATCGTTAACACAACGTCTGGAGAAATATAATCTTTGTCAATAATCACGGCCAGGCCATCGATCACCCGAAGCCGTTCCACATAGAGCATTGTTTGAGCCGTAATATCTGGATTTAATGCCCGAAAATCGCGGACTGGCAATGGCCGCCCTTCAATTCGCTGCACACGCGTATCGACCCGAATGCTCAACCGTTCAGAAACCTCTTTATAACTGGTCAAACCAGAAACTGGAAGAACAAAATCACTTCGTGCTAACACCAGTGAGCCCTTGCCCCGAATCTTTTGAATGACACCACTTTCCTGCATCAGGGTCAACGCTCGGCGAATCGTTTCCCGCGATGTTTCAAACCGTTCAGCTAATTGGTTTTCACCCGGTAGGAATGTCCCAACAGAAATTTCACCACGACTAATTTCTGTCATTAACGTATCGTACACACTGGTGTATTTTTTAAGCATTGAGAAACCTCCTCTCTTTTTTGTAACCGCTTTCATATATGACGATAAAGCTTGTCTATACAATCCCGCAAGTGTTGGGATCACCACGCGGCAGTCTTATCCACACATTTAGTTGCTCAATGCCCAGTCTTAAAGGAACTTTCCCAGAGCAACCCATTTGAAAAAAATATTAAAAAAGCCAACGATCAACTGTCTTGTCTATGTAAAGATTCAGCGACTAAACATTAGCAGCCCATAAGTGTTTGATGACGCTCATCCTAATTTGAGCTTGTCATCCACCCTCACGTTTCCGAACCAAATCGCTGTCAAAAAAAAGTGCCTAACTTCCAAAAATGGAAATTAGGCACTCCGCTTACGCATGTTTATCGCTTAGTCTAAATCAATTACATTCGGAAAGTGAGCAAGCCGTGCTTTCTTTCCAAGCTCTTCCTCAATGCGCAAGAACTGGTTGTACTTTTCCACCCGTTCACTGCGCGCCGGCGCACCACTCTTAATTTCGCCAACATTTGTTGCAACTGCTAAATCAGCGATGTATGGATCACCCGTTTCGCCAGAACGGTGTGACATCATCGTTGTGTAGCCATTTTTACGGGCTAGCCGAATTGCTTCCAGTGTTTCCGTGATCGTCCCGATTTGGTTTGGCTTGATCAATAAACTGTTAGCCATCCCTTGCTTGATGGCTTTCCGAATAAGGATTGGATTTGTACAAATATTGTCGTCCGTCACAATCTGAACCCGGTCACCATTTGCCGTCGTGAACTTCTCAAAGTTATCCCAATCGTCTTCTCCAAACGGATCTTCGATCGACACAATTTCCGGAAACGCATCGAGAAGGCCTGTGTAGTAAGCTGCCATTTCGTCGGCTGTTTTGACTGATCCTTCAAACTTATACGTCCCGTCTGGTTGTGCAAAACTCGTGGCTGCCGCATCAAAAGCAATACCAATGTCGGTCCCGGGTTCGTAACCAGCTGCGATAATTGCTTCATGGAGCATTTTTAATGCTTCTTCACTCGAAGGCAAGTCTGGCGCAAAACCACCTTCGTCACCTAAACCAGTGGCGTATCCCGCCTTCTCCAGTAAGCCCGCTAACGTGTGGTACGTGTTCACAATTTTCTCAAACCCGTCACGGAAACTGATCCGTTTAATGGGTGTAATCATGAATTCTTGCATATCGATCCCGTTATCCGCATGTTCCCCGCCGTTAATGACGTTATGGAACGTTTGTGGTAACTCTAAGTCGACACCACCCAGATAACGATACAGCGGTTCGCCCTTCGCATTTGCGGCTGCCCGGGTCGTTGCCATTGAAACCGCAAGAATCGCGTTTGCCCCCAACCGGGCCTTATTCGGTGTGCCATCCAGATCAATCATCACCTGATCGATTTGGGCTTGGTCAAACGGCGACTTCCCCTTTAATGCCGCATTGATTTCCGTATTAACGTTGTTCACAGCTTTGCTAACGCCGCGCCCACCGAGACGGTCACCACCATCACGTAACTCGACGGCTTCATTTTCTCCCGTTGATTTTCCGGACGGAACTTCTGCCCGCCCGCGGGTCCCATCACTTAGAATGACGTCTGCCTCGACGGTTGGATTGCCCCGTGAATCAAAGATTTCGCGTGCCTTAACCTGTTCAATTGTTTGCATAATTTCGACTCCCTTTATTTACATGATTTTTTAATGTGACAAGTTCAGTTTGACATGAGCTGATTCGTTAGCCGCCTCATTCACCATCACTTCCCATCACATGGCGCCGGTAGAAACGTTGTTTAAACGCATCCAGCAGTGTTCCGACAATTAACACTGTGCCTAAGACCAACACCGTGGTGACCACGCTAACCCCACCGGTCAACCAACCAGCGGTCACAATAACAATTGTCACCACAATGTTTAAGCCAACCATTCCGGAAACTGCCCGGCTTGGATAACTCCGCCACCATGACTTATCCGTTCTGGTCATCAAAATTGTCATCATTGAGGAAAACATCAGGTACATCAATAACGTCGAACTGACCCAGCCGGCGGAAAAGTGCCAAATTTGTTGGTTTAAAATGATCATCGCTAAGCCTACAATCAACCAGCCGGTGGCCAACCAGGCAGCTAATCGGCTAATGGTCGGGAGATCCCACCGCGGTGTCGTTTGGAGATCACCCGTCCGGTCGGTTCCCAGTACTAATGTCACTAAATCGTTAAGCACCACGATCAAAACAATTAAATTCAGTGAAATTGGGAAACGACCCGTTAGCATAAACCCAAACGTTAACAGGGCTGTGAGGACCGCTGTCCGTGATAACTTCGTGATGGTCCAGGTCATCATCCGCTGATATACGCGCCGACCACTTGCAACGACCACACCAACATCAATCAGCCCAGCATGAGCCAACACTAACCGAGCCGCTTGTTTAGCGATGTCACGGGCATTAGAAACGGCCATGCCAACGTCTGCCTGATGAAGAGCGGCCGCATCATTGACCCCGTCACCAATCATCCCAACCACGTTACCTGCTTCTTGGAAACGCTGAACAATTGTTTGTTTATCCTGTGGATAGACGTTAGCAAACCCACCAATGGTCGTTAAATCAACGGGGTGATCGATGCCATTAACGATTGCGCCCGTTAAGCCGATTTGACCGGCAATTGCTTGGGCCGTGCTCACGCCATCACCAGTTAACATCACGATTCTGATCCCCGCAGCTTTTAACTGTGCAATTTGATCAGCAATATTCGGCTGGAGTGTGTCAGAAAACCCGAGGAGCCCAACTAACTGTGATTGTTGCTGATCATCTGTGACCCCAACCGCTAGAACCCGCTGGCCTTGATCGGCCAAGTTGCTAATCGCTGACTGCGACACCGTTAGATTTAACCGAGTGGCCACGGCCTCTGGCGCCCCAAACGTGATCGTCTTTGCAACACTGTCCTCAATAATTTTGGCTTCGGCAACCTTTTTCCGAGCATCAAACGGAATAAATTCTGTCACGGTGGGAATGATGGCGGCTTGTTGACTGGTTCCCGCCTGCACAGCCTTACTGATTGCGTCCTGAGCTGTTGCGCTGGTTGCAACCCGCGCCCACGATAACAATTGTTGTTTGGTAAAGGTTACAACTGGTTCAACACTCACTAATGCCTGTTTGTTTTCTGTCAGTGTCCCAGTCTTATCAACCAACAGAACGTCCATCGTCCCGGCTTCCTGAATCCCACTAAGCCCCGTTGCAAGAATGTTCTCCCGCGCAAGCACCTGTGCTTCAACCGCATTGGCGACCGTAAAACTTGCTGGCATCGACACTGGAATCGTCGCGATGATTAAAATTGCAATAAATGGTAATAACTCTTGCCAACTGGTGTGATGGAAAATTGCGGCAATCACTAACACCACGGTTAGTGCTGCATCTAAGTAGGCTAAGTAGCGAACAACCGTGAACAATAACCGTTCCAGTCGCCCTGGAACATCCGCAGTTTGTGCTAATGTGACGGTCTTCCCATAACTGCTGGTTGCCCCGACCGCACTTACTTCGGCAATCACTTCGCCACCAACGACCATGCTCGCAGCCGTTAGTAGATCACCAGTTTCTCGCGCGACGGCAACCGTTTCACCCGTCACTGCCGATTCATCAGCACTCGCTTGCCCAACAACAATGCGGGCATCGGCCGGAACCATGTCGCCTGCACGAAGATGGATGATGTCCCCAACCACCAAGTCATCGGCTGGTTGAAACGCCCACTGGCCATCGCTTAAGGTGCGCGCCGTTGGCACTAATCCTTGCTGAACGAGCTTTAGTGCCCGGTTAGCCCGGCGTTCTTGAATTGCGCCATCAATGGCTGAAAAGAGTAGCATGCCAACGACCACAACCGCCTGCAAGAGCTTTCCAAGCGCCAATTCAAACACAATTGCCGCCTCAAGGAGCCATGGAATGGGCCCCCACAGCCGTTTTACCGTACTTTGCCAGAACGTTGTCTGTTGATAGGCAACATGGTTGTCACCGTGTGCCTGCCGACTGGCCGCTTGCTCACTACCGGTTAACCCCTGTCCGCGGTACTGTTGCTCAAACCGATCCACTGTTTCAACATGGTGCCGTTCACTTTCTGTTTGTTCCATCTTTACCAACCCCCCTCAATGTGCTGGTTCAAAAAAATGACGCCTACCACACCAAAAAAGATGTAGTAGACGTCATCAGAACCCGCAGGCCTTTATGGCGAACGTCATCGCCAATTAAATTTTCTTTACGCACTTATAATAGTTCTTCGGTTACTGAGTTGCAAGGAAAAATGTTTACTTTGTTGATTATTTTGAAAATTTTCATCACGTGTTTGAAAACGACCGCCTGATTTTCATTGACAATCACTCATTCAAACGGTGCAGTCATTTTTAATGAACAAAAAAACGTCACGGCTCATCTGAGTCATGACGTTTTCGATAAAAGAATTAATTTAAGCGGGTGACGAGAATCGGACTCGCGACACAAGCTTGGGAAGCTTGGATTTTACCACTAAACTACACCCGCAAAACTTCAACTTTTATAGTCTAGCATAGCAATCCGTTTCTGTCAGCACTTTTTATTAATTTTATGCACCAAATTTCGGGTTCGCCTGTCATTCACTTATGCGGCAGGCTTTTCACCAGAGTTCTTATGATCTAACGCTGTGCGTTGCGTCAGGTAATAATACGCACACAGGCCAACGTAGATGCCAACCGTTAAGACCGTTACGATCCACGTTGTTGATAATAAAATCCCAAAGAAGACCAACACCAACGCGATTAATGAAAACCACGACGTCCACGGATATAAACTTGTGTGATACGTGTTCACGTCAAAGGCCACCTTCCGGCTTCGAATATGCCCCACACAGAGCAACATCCAAATCACTAAAATGGTGTAACTGATGGAACCTACCAAATAGGTAAACAAGGTATTCCCAATGAAAAACGTAACCAAAACACCCGCAAACAATGACAGTGAGCAAGTAAGGACCGCAACAAACGGGACGTGATTGCGATTCAACCGGGTTAGCGCGGCGGTCACCTTTGTTTGCCGCCGGTTTCGTTGATTTTGAACAAATAACAGTCGTGAGGCCGAATAAATGCCGGAATTAATGGATGAAATTAACGCCAAAATGATGACGAAGTTAACAATGTCCGAGGCATACGGAATGTTTAACAGTTGAAAAACGGCAACAAACGGACTCACCTTATCTGTAAGTTGGTTCCACGGAAACAACGTGACGATAATAAAAAATGGAATCAGATAAAATGTGATGATCCGCACCATGATGCCGTGAACTGCCTTAGGAATCACCTTTTGCGGATTCTTCACTTCACCTAACGTAATCCCAATTAACTCAGAACCCGCAAATGAGTAAATGACGATCAGCATGGCACTTAACACACCAAAGCCCCCATGAGGGAAGAAGCCACCGTGAGCCGTTAGATTTGTAAACGCATGCGGTGCTGTCACCATGTTGCGGCCAATCAAAAAGACACCCGCAAAGATAAAAAAGATGATGACAGAAATCTTCATTATTGCCAGCCAGTACTCTGTTTCAGCAAACCAACGAACCGACATGAGGTTGATTCCAGAAATGGTGACGGCAATGACCAAAACGATCGCCCACGTCGGCACCTGTGGAAACCAAACCTGAATGAAACTAGCTGCGGCAATGGCTTCGGCGGTGATGTCGACAAACCACATCGTGAAGTACGCCCAGTCAACCATGTACGCCGCAAACGGACCCAAGATAGGCGCCAAGAGCCCAGAAAATCCGGTCGCGGATGAATTATTGGCGGCCATCTCCGCCATTCCCTGCATGATGAACAACAAAATGAGTCCACCAAGCAAATAGGCTAAGATGACGGCTGGTCCCGCTGTGTGGACCGCGTTCGCGCTTCCCTTGAATAACCCGGCACCAATGGCGCCACCGAGCGCCAGCATGGTTATATGGCGACTTGTTAATGATCGTTCTAGCTGTGGTGCTTGTTCTTGTGTTGGCATAAACTCATCCTTTCATTCCCGTTGGTCCAAAAAAACGTCCCTTAGATCAGTTAAGATCTAAAGGACGTTTTCACGTGGTACCACCTTTTTTTCAATGACAGTGTCATCTCTTCTTTGCAAAGTTTCCTCTACAAAACTGGTGGATAACGGGGCGTCCCCCGACACACCTCGAGTGGTGTGTGCCTGAATTTACCTTTCAAACAAGTGGTCATCATACCCTTTCACCAACGGTACTCGCTTTGCATAACGACTTGCCTACTCCGCAACATTCAATCAACGGTTTTGTTAAATTAACGACATATTACATTACCATGAGAATGTCGTCAACCTTTTTAATTTTGACATACAAAAAAGAGCACGGCGTTAATGGCCATGCTCATCATTGTTATTTTTTATCCTGATCGTCGTCATCTTCAGCATCTGGATCTGGCTCAGGTACTGGTGCTGCCTTGATCACTTTGATGTCATCGTTTTTAACCACGGCCCGACGGTTCATTTCGCTAACCGTCATACTATCACCATCGTTATAATCATCGATTAAAATAAGGGCCGAGTTTTCATAAACCTTTTCCAGTTCACCACCGAAATCATGTTCAAACGGACCAAACTTCTTAGCGGTAACAACATCTCCAACGTGTAATTCAGCCATTTATTTCACCTCAAGTTCCGGATCACACTGGGTGATCATCGGTTATTCTGGTCCCATGCAAACTTGCATACGAGAATGTATCTTAACAAAATTCACAACAAAATTCAACTTTTGCTCTCTGCTGGGCTTGTGGCCTCTGAAATCGCTTTGTCCTGTTCATTTTGATCATGCATGTTTTGTAGATTCCGTAACTGCCGAATTGCCCGCATGTATGATGGAATCAACACAATACACGAGCCGACCCAGGCCAGTGGTTCGGCCGAAACTGCCCCGGCATAGCCAAGTGGACCAACCAAAAAGAAGGCTGTCAGGGTCCGCATGACCAGTTCCGCAATTCCCGCAAACGTCGGCATTGCTTGCTGACCAACCCCTTGAAGGGTATTTCGGATAATAAATAAGACTGCTAGAAAAATATAACTCGTCGCAATCACATTGAAGTACGTTTGTGACAATTGGAGGACGTGTTCATTCCCATTGCTGATGAAAAGCTTCACCAATGAGCGGCCAAAAACCACTTCCAAAATTCCGACCGCAATGGCAAAACCACCTGACAAAACGAGGGTTTGTCGAACCCCCGTGATAATTCGGCGGTACTTTCCGGCGCCCATATTTTGCGCCGCGAATGTTGCCATCGTTACCCCAAATGAGGACATCGGCATTGTCGCAATTTGGTCAATTTTACTGGCCGCTGTTGATGAAGCCACCGAATCGGTTCCCAAGCTGTTCAGTGCAGCCTGCATGACAATCGTTCCGATGGCAATGATCGACATTTGAAAACCCATTGGCAATCCGGTTGCAAAGTGTTCCCACAGTTGCCCCAGTCCGGCCCACATGTCCTGCGCAGTGATTCGTAGTAACGGGACGTGCCGCCAAATGTAAACCATACATAAGACGCTGGCAATCATTTGTGAAATCACCGTCGCATAACCGGCCCCGGCAACACCCATATGAAACACAAGAATGAAAACCAGTTCTAAAATAACGTTAATAACAGTCCCAATAATCAAAAAATATAACGGCGTCCGTGAATCACCCAGCCCGCGGATCATGTTTGATAACAGGTTAAACGCCACGGAGGCAAAGATTCCTGCAAAAATGATGGAAATAAACGTTTGGGCATCATGGTAAATTGCAGTCGGTGTTTGCATTAAGTAAAGAATTGGGTGCACAAATGCTAACGACAGCACGGTTAGTGTCACCGTGACCGCAATGCTAATCCAAATGCTCGCGGCAAAGCTTTCGCGAACGCCCTTTGCATCCCGGGCCCCAAATCGCTGGGCAGTCACAATTGATAGCCCCGCCGTCAGTCCCTGCGCAAAACCAATGATCAAAAAGCTGATTGACCCGGTTGATCCAACGGCCGCAAGTGCGTCGACACCAAGCGTCTGCCCCACAACAACCGTATCTGAAATGTTGTACAACTGCTGGAATAAATTCCCAATGAGCAGCGGCATTGTAAACAAGAAAATTAATTTTAAGGGCTTCCCCTCGGTTAAATCACCCACACTGTGACCTCCTTTATCACTTCGACCGTTGGCGAATTTATTTAGCGCATTAAACACTGCTTAACGCCGTGGTTTAACCATGCTAGAATAACTATAATTACATGTCAAGTTGTGTGCACGGAAAGGACCTCATTATGAACCTACTTATCGCCAGTCACCTCTGGGGCGCCATTTTTTTACTCATTACCGTAATTGCTGGACTTGCTAGCAAAACGGAAAAACGCATTAAGGTCTGGCTCATGTGGAGTCGTGTTTTGTACATGATTATGATCATTAGCGGCGTCATCGAGGCCGCCAGAACGTTCAGTCATGCCCCACTACTGACCATCATTAAGGGCCTCTTCGGCATCATTTTAATTGGTCTCATTGAAATTGTTTTTGCAAGAAAACAGGAGACCCACGTGACGACCACCCTTTACTGGCTGCTCGGTGCCGGCTTTCTGCTGACCATTATTTTAGGGGTGTCACTTCACATCTTCAGTTAAACCGTTCCAAAACGCCTTTTACCAATGATAATGGCCGATTTCCCGCCGTGGGAAATCGGCCATTTTAATTTGCTTCCTTATCAAACAGGGTCATCGGCGCCCGGCCTTAGCCCTCTAAATCAGCCACGACTCGTTTAGCCACCGCCATGTCCGTTGGGTATGGTGTGTCAACGCCCCGCACCTTTTGATACGGATCTTCACCCTTCGCCGCCAAAACCACAATATCGTTGCCATGACTATCTGAAATGGCATCATGAATGGCTGTTGGGCGATCAATCTGCACGTGGACATCCACGCGCTCGTGATCAATATGCGCATCAATTTGGGCCGCAATGTCAGCAGGATCTTCAAAACCAGGATCATCCGCCGTGAGGTAAACCACATCCGCTTCTTCATTCAGTGCCTTACCAAACCCTTCGCGCCGTGAGATCCCCTTGTCACCAGGGCTCCCCACCACAACGATCACCCGGCTATCGTCATACTGTTTGTGTAAAAACGACAACAATGCTTTAACAGAAGCGTAATTATGGGCATAATCCACAAATATCGTGCCATGTTGCTTTGTTTGCACTGATTCGAACCGTCCTGGAACACGGGTCGTTGGCAGACTCGTTTGGGCCTGCGCGACTGTGGCCCCGGCAAGTGTTGCCGCAATGATCGAAGCCACCGCATTACTTTCGTTATAGTCACCTGGTAACGCCAACTCATAATCACCACTAACGTCAATGGCTGATTCATTTGCCGTCGCTGACACTGTGAACTTAGCGTCCTTCAGGTTATCTTCATTGCTACGGAACTGGAAGTTTACCGGGACATCAATCGTTGGCGTAACCCCTTCGCGGGCATACACATAGATGTTTTCTGGGGCCGTTGTCATCTTGGCCGCCATGTACACGTCTTCCAAGTGGTCTGTTTCAGCATTGATAATACACCGCCGCGAGTTGACCAACAGTTGTGACTTACAGAATAGATAATCAGCAAACGTGGGGTGCTCATTACGGCCGATGTGATCTGGTGTAATGTTCAAGAACACACCAACGTCATACGTCAAGCCGAAGACACGGTCCCGTTTATACGCCTGTGAGGAGACCTCCATCACTAGGTGGGTCATCCCTGAATCCACCGCTTCCCGCATGTCATGGAATAGATCCAGTGATTCCGGTGTGGTTAAATCAGACTTAAATTCTTGCTCTGGACGTGGGCCAAGGATTCGATCAATCGTCGAAAATAGCGCCGTTTTATTTTCAGTCGATTGCTGAAGGATGCCCCGTGTAAAGTAGGCCGAGGTCGTCTTCCCTTTCGTTCCCGTAAAGGCAACGATGAACAGGTCATCTTGGGGATAGCCATAAAACGCCGCCCCCAGCAGTGCCATTGCTTGCTGAACGTTTGAAACAATGAAGCCCGTAACGGGTTGCTCTGGGTAGGCGATTTCTGACACGTACCCGGTAATCCCGGCCGCAACGGCCGTTTCAAGGTAAGCAACGTTAAAATTTCCTTTGCAGAAAAATAACCCGTTAGCTGCGGCCGTTCGTGAATCATAGGTCACAGACGTCACGTCCAGTTCACCAGCACCTGGCGTCGGTTGAACGACATCAACCAATAAATGATGTTCGCGCAAAATCAGCTGGATCTGTGCGCTTGTTAAATGCAATTTTGCCATAGGTTCACAAACTTCCCCTAACGTTTTTTTGAAACTTCATTATACACCATTTTTTGATTAGCTTTTGGCGATCTCACTTCAATGACCAAATCATGGCCGTCGTCCTGGTTCACGATTAGTGACGTGTTGGTTCGTCACGATCTGGAAACCAGTAACTACTTTCAATCGTCTGAAGCAACTTGACCAATTGGACCGTCTCCGTTGCGTCGTGAACCCGTAAAATTCGGCCCCCATGTAAATACATGTACGCTTCCGCAATCAGGGTCACAGGCAGGCGGTCATCTTTGGCCAAGCCAAAGAGCTTATGACCAAAGCCCTTCCGCGAAATCGCAATCATTAACGGGCGTTGCAACGGTAAAAACTGGTCAATATTGCGCATCATGGTAAAGTCCTGGTACCCATCAGCAACCTTGGCGTAACCAATTCCTTCATCCAGTGCAATCCGTTCACGGTCAATGCCCGCTGCTTCCAGCGCAGCAAGATTATCGGTGAAAAAATCTCGCATGGATGTGGTCAAATTTTCATATTCATGCCCCCGACTGGCGTGCATCGTTAATACCCCGACGGATGATGGTGCCAGCAGGGTCAACTTTCGAAGGTCATCTGTAAACGCATTAACATCATTAATGATGTCGACACCCTCCGCCAAAACAGCCTTCGTCACCGGCAACTTGTATGTATCAACTGCAATGGCTACCTCCGGAAAACGCGTCTTCACTGCCCGAATAGCAGGAACCACCCGGTCAATTTCAACATCCACAGGCAGTTCTTTAAACCCGGGGCGGGTCGTTTGCCCACCAAGTTCAATGACGGGAACGCCCGCGTCCACCAGTTCTTGAACCCGGTTCAAAATACTCGTCATCTCAACGTAACGACCACCATCATAAAATGATTCTGGGCTAACGTTAACAATTCCGTAAATGAGCGGCGTGGTTGACACGTTAAAGTCAAATCGTCCGGCCAGCCAGTGGACTTCGTGAGCCCGTTGAATGGTTTGCAATGTTTCAACCAGCGCCGAATCAGCAAATTGTCGCTCAAGTTGGTTCGCTAGGACTGGCAAAGCATCACTGCTCACCAGCGTTTGAATGCTTGCTTGATCCGCACTGCTGGAAAAAGTAACGGCATCAAGATTTCCAAGTAATGCAACCAAACGGTTCTGTTCTTCACCACTGAACTCACTAAATTGGAGCCCAATCTGTTGATGATGCGCCATGGCATCCGCGAGTGCTGCTTCTGCAAACGTTGTCGCTGGTTTAGTTGTTAATTCACTGAGTTTCATTAAATTACCCCCACTGCGCGCATCTTCTCTAATAAAACGGGCACTGCCTTTCCCCGCGGTGTAAACGGAATTCGAGCTGCGTCCGGCAATTCTGCCAGCGTCAGGCCCACTTCTGGAAGCCACATAATTTTGTCAAACCCGACGCTATGGTTACCGCGCGGAGCACTTGGCACCGTAAAGTTGGTTTGCCCCGTTGCTGTTAACCACGTTTCATTTGGTCCCGCAACTGTTAGCGTGGTTGTCAACGTCGCGGTCCGTGGTTCACCTGCATGTTGATTTAACAATTCAAGAATATAGTCATTCATCGCCGCATCGGTTTGTGCATGCGCCATCAGTTCGCGCATGGTCGTGATGCCAAAATGGTCTGGCAATGCATCCACCAACAAACCACTGTCATCGGCAATGACGACAGCCTCTGGCAGAAGCGTTTGGACAAACCGTGCTTTGCCCTCCGCGTTATTCGTAAAATCCGCCGTGCCCTCTTTTGGGAACTGCTGGCGGCCTACGTACAGCCAATACGGCTGAAGCGTTTGCCCATTAGCCGCAAACACGCGCGCAAGTTCGGCAAATTTTTGCCGATTATTGGTCGCTGCCACTAACAGTGGTTTACTCATTTAGTCCTGCCTCCCGCAATGCCCGAATCAAATAAAAACTGCCCGTAATAACGATTGGTGTTGATCCTGGCGTTTCACGTAATAAAGTTAGTGCCATCTGCGCAGTTGGGGCTAATTGCACGGCAACATCCGCTAACTGCTGGCGCGTTAATACCGCCGTGACCTTTTCTGCCAGAGCAGAACTTGCCAGTGCCCGCTCGTGTTGGTCTGGAACCGTCAAAATCACCCGGTCTGCCAGCGGCAACACCTGCGCCAACATTTCATCGACATTTTTATCCGCCAAGAAGCCAAGGACAAACGTTAGTCGCTTGTTTGGATACAGTTGCCGCAGTGTCTTCACTAGTGCTTGCATCCCGTCTGGATTATGGGCCCCGTCGATCCACAGCGCTGGGTGCCCCGTTGTTTCAGGTAGGTAGGTCATTCGGCCCGGCAATTGAACCCGCTCGAACCCCGTGCGAATTGCCGCTGCTGAAATCTGCCAACCGGCAAGCCGCAACTGATTAATAATGGTCACAACCGTCGCCGCGTTGGTCACCTGGTGCTCACCAACCAAGTTCAGCCGCACGTCAGTTATGGTTTCCTCGGCCAAATGAATATCCATCCGGGTGCCCGTGGTTTCCGGCCGAACGTGGGTTAACTGGACGCTTACTTGTGCTCGCTTTAGCGGGGCGTTCTTTGCTTTTGCAGCGGCCTCCACAACGGTAATGGCCGCCATGGGCTCACCATCTGCCAACACAACAGTCGTTCCTGATTTAATGATTCCGGCCTTATTTTGGGCAATGTCAGTAATTGTTGGTCCCAGGATTCGCGTGTGGTCCAACGCAATGTGCGTCACAACGCTTAACAACGGCGCACTAATCGCATTGGTTGCATCCATCAGCCCACCTAACCCGGCTTCAAATAACATCATGTCCACGTGTTGGTTGGCAAACCACCACACCGCAATCAAAAACTCCCATTCAAAAATACTGAGCTGATCACTAGCACCGGCCACAGCAATAACCGTTGGTAACAGCGCCTGATAACTTGCCACAAACGCGTCCTGGCTGATCAACTGACCGTTAATTTGGATCTGTTCGCGATCATCACTAATGGCCGGACTGGAAAAAGTTCCCACGGTGAACTCGGCGGCTTGCAAAATCGCCGCTGTTAGAGCCACAGTGGATCCCTTTCCGTTTGTACCAACCACATGGATTTTTGGAGCGGCGTGATCAGGTGCACCGGCGGCCGCCAATATTTTCCGTAACAGTGGCACCCGGTCGTCAAAGCCGGCCAGCATCGCCCGATTTAACGTCGCTAGTAAGACCTCATAGGTTAAGATTGCCATGACTTGTCCTCGTAAGAAACTCTTGTCGAAGCGCTGCGTCAGTTTTAAACGTTCCGGTATATTTAACCGTTTGGGTCACGGAGCCCGTCTTATTGACCCCGCGCATTTCCATGCACATGTGACGAGCCGAAACACTAACAGCCACCCCAGCAGGCGCCAAAATCCGGACTAATTCCGCGGCAATTTCGTTCGTTACATTTTCCTGAACGGTTGGCCGCCGTGTTACAAAATCCACTAACCGCGGGATCTTGCTAAGACCAATGATCGTTCCATCTTTTGGCACGTAGGCCACATTGACCTGCCCAAAGAATGGGAGTAAGTGATGTTCACACATTGAGTAAAACGGAATCTGGCCCACGAGGACCATATCCGCATTTGTGTCTTCTTTAAATAACTTGTAATCAACAAATTCTTCCTTATCCAAAGAAGAAAACATCTCTGCGTATGCCTTTGCGACACGCATGGGTGTTTCAACTAAGCCAGCTCGATCTGGATCTTCGCCGACGTTAGTCAAAATCGTCCGAACCGCCGCCGTAATGTTTGCCTGTTGTTCATCTGTCATTAATTATTGTCTCCCTTATGCCGTTCTTTACCCTAATCGCTGAATCGGTTGATGATCTGGTGTCTCCGCTAACCAATCCGTTAGCTGCCGTTGCAATTGTCGATCTGCCCCGCTTATTTCTAACAGCGGTTCCAATACAAACCGTCGATTGGCAGCTTCTGGATGCGGTACCGTTAGTGTTTCAGTATGAATGTGCGCCGTGCCATAAAAAACAATGTCAATATCTAACGACCGGGGGCCCCAGTGAACGAAGCGGTGCCGGTGTTCTGCCTGCTCTAATTCATGGATAAACGTGAGTAACGATTCGGCCGACCGACTCGTTTCAACTGCAACGGCTGTGTTCAAAAAGTCAGGTTGACTGACACCACCCACCGGTGCCGTTTCATAAAAATGGGCAACAGCCATCGCTGATGTTGCTTGATCTGCACGTAAACGCGCAATTGCGTATAACAAATGTTTGCGGCGATTACCAATATTAGCGCCCAAACTTAAATAAGCCGTGGTCATTGGAGGTCGCCTCCCGTCACTTCAATTTCAATGTTGTCAAAAATGCCGGCAATCGGCACCGCATATTTGCGGACCCGTAATTTAATCCCCGTTGCCTGTGGGTACTTTGCTTGAAGCATTGCAAGCGTGTTGTTTGCCAATGATTCAATTAAGTTATAGGGGTGCGTTAACACAAAATCTTCAATGTCATTATAAACGTGACCATAATGAATGGTCGTTGTTAAATCGTCGTCATGAACCTTTGTTTCAATGGGGTAAGCAAGTTCAACGTCCATTTCTAACCGTTGCCCAAGCTTTTTTTCTTCGGCATACACGCCGTTATAAGTGTGAAAACTCATGTTATTAATTCTAATCTTGCCCATTTTTCTTCACGTCCTTCACTAAAAGATCTTGTTCAATCTTAGCACAGCCCCCCGTGAAATACCGGGGAACGTGCTCTCTTACCAGTCTTTCATTGAAACCACAAAAAAGCGTTCAAAAGTTGTTATCAAACAACCCTTCTGAACGCTTTGAACGACACTAATCAGCCGTTAGTCCTTCAATTCTTCGTCACTAATCGCCGTTAACCGCGTGGATAATCCCCGTGCACTGCTCCGCGCATCAGCGTATGCTGACTTGTCATAGCCCAACAGATCCATGCACGAATTAACTTGAGCATAGATTTCATCACGCTTTCCACGACCCATTTCTGTTAGGGTCACGTTAACCTGCCGTTCATCTTCCTTTGACCGTTGCCGTTGCACCCAGCCATTATTTTCTAACCGCCGGAGCATGGGCGTCAACGTGCCGCTGTCCAAACTAAGGTGTTCCCCCAGTTCGCGCACATTTTGCCCATTTTCTTCCCATAACGCACAAAGTGTAATGTACTGTGCATACGTCAAATGGAATGGTTTTAAAGCTTCTGTATAGAAATGATTAAACAGTTTATTGGCATTATAAACCGCTACACAAAGCTGTTCGTCTAACAGGCGTGGTTTTACTGCATCTGCCATTTTTCAACCCTCTTTGTAATTAAGATCCTTTTTTATTTACCAACTAACACAATTCAATTGTACGTAAGGAACGAAAAAAAGCAACCCTTTTATAGATATTTAAAAGACAGATAATTTGCACCGGTTAGCTCATTCTCGGATAATTAGGGTGCCAAGAAGCACGCCAAGGTGTCGAATGTTGTGTGAGCCGTCGTGCAAAAGCGCAATCCTCACCCCCGACCGCACGTGGCCCCCTCGCTTCTGAGCGCAACGGTTCATACCCAACGTCTGGTTGGGCGCAGGCCAATGCAAACAGTGGTGATCACCACGTGCCGCCTCTTGGTTGGGTCAACAGCAATGTTGGTCCTTTTTTAATGCCAACTATTCAGAGCGTCACTTAACGACTATGCTACAATAAAGCCACGATTAAAGGAGGTTCACCATGCGCCACATTATCACTGCCATTATTTTCCTACTTGCTGCCGCCATTTTTGGCGGGGTTGTCTGGATCACGGAAATTCAGCACCTTACCGGTCTACCGTTAGCTGTCCTCTGGATCGGGGCCTTTTTGATAACGACCGGGCTCATTGCCTGGATTAAGATCTGGCAATTACGACGCCACCAGCAAAAACAACAGGAGTCAACCACCCATGAATAAACCACTTGACGCGACCCAAACTTCCCGGTTTGACCGGATTATTGAGACCATCCTGCTCTGTTTGATGGTCCAGCTTCCCCCGATGCTTCTGTTATTTGCACCCAAAACAAGCTTCCATAATCCGAGTGGTTACGGGCTTCTCATCGCCTATTGGGCTCTCTTTGGCCTCTGTATTTGGATTGCATTCCGTCGGTTTCGGCACTGGTCTAATGAGCGGTTATTCCATGACTTTCACCTTCGCGATGTTGGAATTGCACTACTTGCCTACGTTGTTATTTTAGTTGGTGAAAATGGTCTGATGGCTCTCCAACAACTACTTTACCATCAGCGGTCAACTGAAAATAATGATGCAATTGCAAGCATGCTCAAAACCAGTCCGGTCGCCCTCGTCGCCATCGTGGTCTCAACGGTTTCCCTCACCCCGTTTTTAGAGGAACTCGTTTTTCGTGGTGTATTCACAAACCTCTTTTTTGATCAAACAAAACTATGGCCGAAGATCATTCTTTCAAGCATTCTCTTTTCTGCCGGCCATGCCTCTAGCAACGTCATTAGTTTCTTGATTTATTTCTTCATGGGTAGCGTCCTGGCCTTTGTCTACCAGCGAACACATAAACAATTTACGTCCGTTATGGTTCACTTTCTAATCAACGCAATGGCCATGAGCCAATTGTTACTGATACTCAAATAACGTAAAAAACTGCCGTAAGCATCTAATGCTTACGGCAGTCTTTAGTAGCGGTTATTGCCGCTTTTGGTCGGGGTCGGTAAACTCCCCGTCAAATGTGTTGGTTTCATCTTGATGATGGCTTTGCCGCGACCCATTTGACTGCGAATCATCCGCGTCTGGCATAACTAAGGCTGCAATAGCGTAAACCACCAGTCCTGTCCCGATGGATGATAAGATGAGGATACTCCCAATTACACGGGTCAACGCCTTGTCCCAGTTGAAGTATTCAGCAACCCCACCAAAAACACCGGCTAGCACCCTGTCATTTGATTTTGTTAATTGCTTTTTCATGGTTCAGTCCTCCTTCGTTGATTGTTTACTTAACTGAATTATCACCATCATTGGTGTTCAATTGCAACCGATCTGCATTGGTTTCGTTTTGTTGCAATTGTCCACCATCACTGTTGGCCTGATCAAACAGTGCGTTACCACCACTCGTATGCGAGATGATGTAACCCTTGCTATGATCCGCGCCAACCACCGTGTTGTCACCATCGTCATTAAAGACGCTCACAACCCCGGTAAAGCTCCCGTCATGCATCCGGAAATCACCATTATTTAGCTTGATCGTCCCCTGGTTCAAGGTCACGTTTTTCAGTGCAACATCATCGCTTGATGTGATTTGTGGATTAGTTAACGTTACGTTTTCAACGTAAACACCATCGGCTTTGATGGTGGTTGGCTTTTTGATCGTCATGGTTTCCAAACTAACATCTGAATTTGAATTAACCGTCAACTTTTTCGTTGAAACATCCGTCATCCGAATGCTGCCGTCATCATTGTGTGCATTGATCACGTTTAGTTTTGTTCCTCGAGGAACGGTCACAACCACCGTCCGGTCGGCCATCTTTCCGTCATTAGCACTAAAGTTAATCAAACCACCCTCGTTGTTTTCAAACCCCCACTGGACGTGTTGGTTTTCACTGCGATGTTGGGTGATTTTTAAAGTTTTACCTGTTTGTTCAACGGTTGGCAGTGCCTTACTTTCTCCACGCATTTGAACGCGAAACTGGTCGCCCTCTTTGACCCGCAGCTGACTTGACTTCAGGTTAACGGTCAATGTGTCGAATGCCTTAACGTGCTTCGTAACGGTTTTCGTTTGTGCTAACTCTGGTCGGAAGTTTTTATTGTACGTCACGTCCCGAAAACTGTGCGTGATGGCGCCAATCATGATCAAAATCACCCCGACCACTAGGAACCAAATCCCAATCTTAAACGTTCGTTTCATTTTATTGGTCCCCCTTTAGTTGCTTAGGCTGTTGCCGCCGGCTGCTCAATTTCCGGTAAATGAACCGAATGAAGTTTGCGGTCATTTGGATGAGAACCCGAATCAGGTAGTAGCATGCTGGAATCAGCATCAGCGCAATCCCTAGGCCAGTGAACCCAATTCCCAGGTAAGCTAGCCCGACAAACAAATGGGTAAACAACAAGCTAAACCCGGTATAAAACGCCATTCCGGCGACAAAGATCCCGACCGCTAACAAGACTAAGGCCACGAAAATGCCGGTTCCAATTATGAGGGCGCAAATAAACACGCACAGTAATAATAATGCCACAATCGCAATGGCCACCGGAATGGTCACCGGTGTCGATAAAACGGCCAAAATGATGAGCCACACCATGTTGGCGTTTGATCGTGGACTCCGCCGTTCACCCTTTTGCTCAGCTGTTTCATTTTCACGAATGGAGTAATCGGCTAGAACTTTCCGTGCCAGTTGCTTTGGCGTCCCCAGTTTTTCAATGATTGCATCCCCCGATGTCAATCCCGCATCGTTCACGTACTCCGTGTAAAAATCCATCACATCAGCACGTTCAGCCGCCGTTAAATTATGCAACCGCCGTTCAAGTTCACTTAAATAGGCTTCACTTGTCATCGCCTTTTTCCCCCTTTGCTTGCATGTGTGCCGGTGGTAACAAGATTTTATCTAAACTATCTTTATAGGCGCCCCACTCATGCAATATTTCTGCTAACCGCTCACGACCAGCGGCTGTAATTTTATAATACCGGCGGTTTCGACCTTGAAATGGTTGATCATACGTTGTCAGCCAATCCTCTTTTCTTAACCGCCGCAAAACTGGATACATGGTTGATTCAGAAACCGTAATTGATTCCTGAATTCGTTGTGTTAAGGCGTAACCGTAATAATCTTCACGGCTAAGTAACGCAAGAACCATGCCATCCAGCAGTTCAGTACTGATTTGAATACTCATCGCACTGGCCTCCTTGACTGCGTTCTCTTTGTTTATGACTATATTATATGTCATATAATATAAAAGTCAATCTAATATTCTTAATTAAATAGACGGCGCTCTCATTCTACTGAAGTTGTTCTGGCTATGATATAATTTATTTCATTATAATTAGCGTTTGGAAAGCTAAATTGCCGGCACCTTTATTGAACTCAATTCATTCTTCTGGAGGAATCACTCATGACTGCAACACTTTACTTCTTCATCTTTTTCGTCCTTTTTGTAATAAATAGCCTTATTTTTGGCGGGTTTTTAACGACCTATTTTATTGGGCGATTGACCACTACCAAGGCTGCTAAAACTACCGGTAAGTTGGGAATGATTATTGTCGGAAGTTTGACCGGTGTCCTACTAATTATCACGATAATTGCAGCCGTGATTTTTTCGGCAGCAAACTAACTCAACAAACAAAGGTGAGGTTAACATGAAAAGATTGGTGATATGGTTGATCACAGTTCTTAGTGTCGTCACGTTGGCAGCTGGTTGCTCCAAAGCTGCGGACCGTCCGCGCGCAACAAGCCACCAATCGACAACAGCCCGCACGGCTCACTTTCCAGCATCATTTAACAAGACCTGGTATGGGATTAATGCCGACACAAAGAAGCTTGACCAGCTCACCTTTGCTGGTAATAAATTAATGAGTGGTGACACCACTGTCCTCATCCACACCGTTACAAACCGGACAGCTGCTGATAAGGCGATTTTAAGCGGCAAACGGCAGGTAAGCACAACAAGCGAAAAAAATAAGCGCGATCACTGGGCGATTTACAGCTCAGTTACTTATAAAGGACAACGGTGGATCAACCTCAAAGGTTGGTACCAGTCTGCCGGGGATGGTGACTTTTACCGGGTTGGTCAAGAAACAATCAACGGCAAAAAGACGCCCGTTCTCTTTGCCGCGGGTGGCGCGGATGTTTGGACGAATCAGCACTTCTATACCTCTAAACGACTGGCTAACCAAATGAAAGACCACCACTTTGAAGATGATCGCATTCAAAGTAATAATTAAAATCTTATTAAAGGAAACGACATCAATCATGACGAAAATTTCATTGCGTCGGGGTTATGACCTGCTGATCGTCCTGCTAGCGATCACATCGATCGGACTCACCCTTTTCGACTTAACCGGTGAAATCAATCTTGCACAACCCCCATTTTCATTCATTGATAACACCATCTGGGCCCTCTTCGTGATTGACTACCTGAGTGGTCTAATGACCGCTGATTCAAAGCGCAGCTATGTTCGAACGCACATGCTAGATCTGCTAGCCATTATCCCGGTCAATTATATGTTTGCTCTCTTTCGTTTCTCACGCATCTTCCGAATCGTTCGTCTCTTTCGGATTTTCCGCATGGCAGGGGTGATTGGTAAACTTAAAAACAAACTGGCCGATTTTCTTAAAACGAACGGGTTCATTTACCTTCTGTACGCCAGCATCACCGTTATTCTTCTAGCGGCCTCCATCTACTCAACGGTTGAGAAAACGTCCTTCGGAAACGCCCTCTGGTGGTCCATCACCACGGCAACAACAGTGGGTTATGGTGACGTTTCGCCCCACACCGCGACTGGTAAGGCAGTCGCCATTGTCCTCATGCTGGTTGGTGTCGGGTTTGTGGGGATGTTGACCAGTACCCTCACAGCTTACTTTGCTCAAGGATCAACCCAGCAGGAAAAAGCAACAACCGAAGCACTCCTGACTGAGCTGAAGCAATTACAAGAACAAAACCAGCAACAACAAAAGCAGTTAACGGTTCTCACTAACAGCGTTCAAACATTAACCGAATCCTTAAACGCAAAATCAACCAAATAAAGCATGAACAACGTCGACCATGATGTTGTTCATGCTTTATTGATTCCCGTTTATTAAATGGTTACACACCACTCGCCCACCTATGGCGATTAAATCCAAATGACATCATTGATAAAAACACTGCGATCAGTGTTGCTGGTGGAAAAATGGTCATCGTTAGGACCAACCCGATTATCTTGATTGTAATGTCAAGCACCACTGCGGCATCCGAAATTGTGTATAACAATCCTAAATGCACATCCTCATTGGCCACGTTAATCGAATGTGAAATCCCCAGGTTCGAAAACGTCACTGCCAGCACAATGACGCCGTAAACACTCTGTGCCACAGCATTTTGAAAGTTATCAGCAACTAACGCTGTCGTATATGGGAAAAATGAAGCGAAAAAGAGCATTAATAAACTATAAATAATTGTTTGCGTACTGACCTTCTTAATTTTGACCCAGCTATTATGATGCGTAGTCCACATAAGCCCTAACCAAAAAATGTGAGCGTATACGCAAAGAAGTTTAGTCTTAGCGCCCACAATCCAGCGATTGTAACGTGGGTCGGCTTTTTTAATTCTAACACAAGAATTGTCATGATAATTGCCAGCACCGCGTCAGTGAATGCGGCCAAACGGTCCTTATCCATGGTCAAGGTTCCTCATTTCTCTTAAAATTAGTTATCCGCAATCAAGTTAATAGTACCAATGATGTTCGCCGTTTAAAACGTCAACGCATGGCATCATTCAGTAAATCAATACTCATTGCGCCATCGTTTAGTGTATTATAGTGACATCAGAAACGCGTCACGCCTAATTTTGGGGTGCGTCAGTCAGGTCTGTGATTAAACCCGTTTCTGATGATAAAAACTTTTACCATTAACTTATCTTCGGGGAGTTCCAATGAAAAAAACACTTGGCCTAGCCATCGTAATGCTGTGCCTGCTAATTCTCACAGCCTGTGGTGCTGCCAATCATCCTAACGGCAGTTATAATTCACAATCAATTTCGACGAGTCAGGTTCATGTCAGTAACGATCGATCAAAACAATCAAATGCACAATCAGTAACATCACAAGAATCGACCCCCGTTGATTCCGCATCAACATCATCCATCACAGGGGTCAGTCGTGGACTACTCGGTAAGAGTTATCGTGTCACCCCCATTCAGTATGACGGTGAGGCTACTGACAAGGCCATGACCGCGAACAAAGCCCCGCAAAACCTGGTTCATGATTCGGCGATGCTCATTCGTTTCGACAGTGACTCTTCTGCCATGATCAAGGGGATCGGAAGTTACAATCCGTCTAGTAGCATCGACTACACGATCACGAAAGACACCATTCACATTGCTAATTTTGATATTCCGTACACTAATGATGGTGATTCGGTTTCCTTTGGGACGTGGACGTAGACAGATCAAACAGGCCACACGATCACTTGGCAAGTTAGCCCGGTTGATGGCGTCACTTTCTAAAAAACCTCGCTTTTGCAGCAGAAGCACGACCCAGTCACCCTTTTTCAGTCCAAACAAATAACGTGAACGCTCACGGCGAAAAACTGCCATTAAGCGTTCACGTTATTTTAATCTCGGTAAATCACCATTTATCAGTCATTAATTCCGTTTCCGATGTTTGGGCCGGTAACCCACCAATCCGAGCAGTCCCAAAACGGCCAACATAATCACTGCAAACAGGTTGCTGTACTGTTCTCCTGTTTCAGGAAGTTCCGCTTGCTTTTGTTGGTTCGCACTATTCGCAGACCGCGCTGGAAGTGCTGTGGTTACGCCCACTTGAGTTAGTGAACTTTGTTGTGCTGTCGACCACGTTGTTGTGGCGGAGCCAGTTCCGGTTGTTCCGGTCCCTGTTGTTCCAGGCGTCGTTGGTGTTCCCGAAGTTCCGTTCCCGCCGTTGCCTTGCTGATTACCGCCATTACCTGCATCATTATTTTTAATCACATGAACAGTAATGGTTTTGCTAACCTGGTTTCCTTCGGCGTCTGTGTAACTATACGTCACCGCATAGTCACCAGCAACCTGTGAATTCACGCTGCCAGAAACCGTAACGTCGGTAAGCGTCAACGGATTGCCGTTTTCATCCATCGCGCCATCAAAGTTATCGCTTGCCTGCCATTTTGTGTTTGGACCAGCAATCACGGTGCTGTCATGGCCGGTGACACTGGCCTTAGTAGCTGTCACGTGAATGGTGGCCGTCTTACTAACGACATTTCCTTGAACGTCTGTATAACTATAGATTACTGGATAATCACCAGCGACTTGTGGGTTAACCGAACCGGAAACTGTGACGTCGGTTAACGTCAACGAATTCCCATTAATATCGGTTGCACCATCAAAGTTATCACTTGCTTGCCATTTCGTGTTTGGACCGGCAATCACGGTGCTGTCATGACCGGTAACACTGGCCTTACTTGCCGTCACGTGAACAGTGACTATCTTGCTAACGACATTTCCTTGGGTGTCCGTGTAACTATAGGTCACCGCATAGTCGCCTGGAACTTGTGGATTCACGGTACCGGAAACTGAGACGTTGTTTAACGTTACTGGGTTTCCATTAGCGTCCGTTGCGCCGTCAAAGTTATCACTTGCTTGCCATTTCGTGTTTGGACCAGCAATCAAATTACTGTCATGACCGGTGACACTGGCCTTAGTGGCCGTCACGTGAACAGTGACTTTCTTACTAACGACATTTCCTTGAGTGTCCGTGTAACTATAGGTTACTGGATAATCACCAGCGGCTCGTGGATTAACCGTGCCGTCCACATGAACTTCACTCAAAGACACCGGATTCCCATTAATATCGGTTGCACCATCAAAGTTATCACTCACTTGCCACTTGGTGCTTGAACCGGCAATCAAGTTACTATCATGGCCATTAATGCTCGTTTTAACACGACCAACCGTAATTGTATAGGTTTGCCCGGGCACATTTGTTTGTCCTGAAGAATTCCAAACGGACGGTGCAAACGTCACCTCACCGGTAAGCGTCCCATCATTAATGCTCATGCTCTGACCATTATAAACGGTTGGATCAAGGCCTAATGCAGCAAGTGTATCAACAAACCCCTGCCGCGAATATTGTGTACCGTCCTGCCCACTCTTCGTTAGGATCTTAATGACCTTTCCCGTCTGGGCATCAACAACGTTATACGTATCGGTAACGTTAACGTGCATGTATGTCAGCGTTCTTCCAATCCCCGTATAGACAATTCCCATTAAATTTGCGTCTGGTGCATTAATCCCTAAACTTGCGGATGAAACTGTTGGATACGGTGCCCCTGGAACAGGGTATGAACCTGAACCAGCAAAGAGGACCCCGTTTGTTGCTAATTCAGACATTGTATTTGCATTCATTTGAATCGTCTTAGGGGTTGAACTAACATCCGCTCCGGTATTGATCGGCAAATGAAGCGTTGCCCATTTTGATGAGTCTGGAATGGTCGCTCCGGTATCATTGGCACCATCGTTTGGTCTAAAGTAATACACTTCACGACCGTCAGTTGTATCGTTGAGTTGCACCACAGTCAGTGTGTCAATGGTAAATCCCAGAGCCTTCATCTGGGTCACAAGTGCATCCGCGGCACTTTGCATTTTATCTAACGACTGTCCTGTAATCGATTGTGGTAGAACAACATAAAAGCCATACAACTGTTTATTATGATTTGAAACGTTGTATGGGTATAAATCAAGCGTTGCTTGAGCATTGTATAATACATAGTTCCCGTTAGGACTTACAAAAAAGTTTGATAACGTCGGCGCTTGCGTTAACGTTGGCGCTGTTACAGTGGAAGCTGGTGTGCTTGCTAAACTCATCATGGCTTTTGGCGCCACTGATTGGGCTTGCGATGTTGCCACACTAGTGCTTGCGCTAGCCGTACTTGTTGCAACCGAAACAGAACTCGTTGCCGTTGAAGCCGACGCTGATGCTGCACTCACGGGTTCAGTTCCTGTCGAGTGTGCGCTCACAGATGCAGTGAACGCTTGACTGGTCGTTTCGCTCACAGCACTTTTAATGGCACTAGCACTGCTTGAGGTTGCCACGCTGGCCGCAACACTTGCCGTCGAATCGGCCGCGCTTAACGAATAACTGGACGCTATTGCTAAGGCCGATTGAGGTGTCCCGTTATCAGTCGATGGCGCAGTCGGCACACTTTCCGCATGAGCAACCGTTGTCAGTCCCCCAAATGAAAACAAGCTAACCGTCCCCATCGTCACAAACATAACGGGCACCAACAACCGGTTCTTATTCGTTTGCTTCGCTAATAGCTTCCGTCTCGATTCGTATATCATTATAAAGCCTTCTTAGTTTTAAGATTATATTTCTTAAGTCTAATCAACGTTAAATTGTTTACATTTTTATTGAGCAAACTAATTTTAACATGTCCACAACCAATCTTCTAGGAACCTCCGGCTAAAAATAATGCCACTGTGCCTTCCTTAAATCCGTTCAAAAGCGAGGAGGTTATCCCGATTTTCCAGAATCGTTATGATGAAATCATCCTGTGCACAAGTCATTGGGAAACAGAGGGAAAGTTTTTAAAATCAAAAAGCTAAATCAGTCGCTATATTCCAATTATTGGTCTCATGGCAGGGATAAGTGCCTACTTGCTTCGACGCTATCGTCATTGATGGGTGATTTAATTCAATAAAGTAATAGAGGCTTACAATCAACGTTGATTGCAAGCCTCTTTTTGCTGTTTTAAAGATTGCTGTTTACTCCGTGCATAATTCGTCAGATTGAGTCGTTTTGATTTATTTGATAAGAATTCTGAGACAAAATATCAATTCTTAAATTCATAAATTGAATTCTGGAAAAACCAATAATGGTCATCGCATGTTTCAATACATCGCCAAGGTAGTCCATTATGGCCACTTTATTTCACCTCAAAACGCATAATCGCTTACCGCTTAGTTAATTACATTGCAGTTTTGATTACTGGATATTAAAATAAAGATAATAAAAGAATCGGTGGTAATTTACATGGCATATCACACAGATGAGTTTCTTATCAAGCGAGCCAACAACCCTAAATGGCATGATGAATACGTTAAGCGAATGAATAGCAACCGTGCTGTATTTGAAGCAGAACAACAACGGATAAGACAGCGCAGAGCTAACAAACGTGACTTCTGGATTGGCTTCATTGGATCTCTTCTAGTTGGTCTATTGCTCTATCGACTAGCCACGGGTGCTAATTTGCTAAACCAAGTATGGCTAATGCTTCTAGACCTCATCCATGGATAACTTAATAATGCCGGCGATCACTTTTTTGTGGTCGCCTTTAATTTTGGAAACTTAATTGCACCAATAGTGTCAGCCAGTAGACATACACACACATTCAGCAAGAATTTCGAGCAACTCAAGATAAAGAAGTTCACCGAGCTTTTGACCGAACTCAGTTCATCAAACCCGCTGCTACCAACTAATAAATCAGTGCACAGTTACCAAATCCATGCACAAGCGTGCACAGTTTTATGAAATTCCATGAAACTTCCTAAAATTTTCAGAGCAACAAAAAAGTAGGCTAGACGCTGATATAACAACGTCTAGCCTACTTACACAAGGGTTTGACAGAACCCTTAATTTATTCAAAAACTGCCCCCTGGCTGGATTCGAACGTCGTTGATATGACAACGTTTTTCGCAGGTCTGCTCTCAGCGCTCACATATAAATCACTGGGCGGGTCAAACTACATATATTCTCAAAAGATCATTTCACTTTTAGCATATTATCACTGGCCATCATAGCTTAAAAATGCGCATTTTCAATGTGATTAAAAAAACAAGATAGCAATCAATTAGATTAATTCAGGAATACCTTTCAAGTTAATACCATGTCACAAAAGCATTATAAAATGGTTGTTGTTTTTACTGGTTTGTGATTAAATGAACTTAAGGCTTAATAAGAGAGGTGTTCAGAATGGAAATTACTAATGTTGAAGAGTTTTTACCGGCGTTAAAGAGCGTTTTACGCGGTTCATACTCAGACGATCATGCACTTGTTGGAGGCGTGCTAAATCGTTTACAGGAGTCTAATACCTTACACTATGAAGTAACTCGTTGGCGTGCCAACGATTCCTTGGATCATGAATTCACTTTTAAACAGGATGAACACGGTAATTACACGTATGTTTATAATCGTTAAATTCATTTGTCTTTAATGTCTACTTCAATGCGCATTTATTAAAGGACGTGACCTTTATCATGATAATTACTGATATCGAAAAATTTCTACCCCAATTAAAGGTGTCATTAAATGAAACACCATTTGGCGGATATTATCCGTTAAATGCCATTTTTCCTCGATCTCAAAAATCAGATACATTTCATCACAAAATAACTCGTTGGTAACTTAGTTTATCAGCCATCATTATTGGCATTATCATCTTAGCTGGTGTCACAACCTTATTCGTAATTAAATGACGGAATCATTAATCAAAAAAAGTGCCAACCTCCATTAATTTAGGAAGTTAGCACTTTTTTGTATCTATTGTACGTTCAAAATTTTAAACACACTTTACACTTACCCAGTTTTTGCCGGTGTCAATTCATAAATTATCCATCTTGGGGCTTAACAACCATGACATCAACTTTTGCACTACGAACTACATATCCGGTGGTAGATCCTAACACTACGCGAGAAAAAGCGTTAGTCCCCGTAGCACCAATAACGATTAAGTCAACATCATGTTCTTCAGGAAATTTACGCGCAATCGTGGGTTTAGGCGAATTAGTCACGACATATGTTGTGATTTTGTTAAAACCTGTTTCTTCACTAATCTTTTGACTAAGCTTTTTAACATCTTCTTTTGCAATTTGAACCAGGTTTTCTGGAAAGTTTTCAGTTGCAACAACGCCCATTCCCGCAGCTGGATATAGTGGTGCTACAACCTCTAAAAGTGAAATATCAGCGTCAGATAACTTAGCGATATCAACAGCCTGTCGCAACGCAAGTTCAGCATTTTCTGATCCATCTGTAGGAACTAAAATATGTTTGGGACTAAATGGCATAAAATAACCTCCTCTATAGTTTATTTCTCTACAAATACATTGTAGCATCACCGTTATTTGTCGTCATTTCATGCGCTTATCCTCAAGTATGAAATTCACTTATTAAAAAGTTAATCGTACAGGGTATTCAACACATTATGTTACTTTAGCCGATTATTGTAGTTTCAATCGATCACCTAAGGCATTACGATCAAACCACACTGGTTCACCACCCATAGTTAGCTTGACTGCGTTGTTGTCTAAATAAGCGACCTCAAAGTACGTTTCTTGCACGTTATCACCAAAGGTAAAGAATGAGCCATCATTTAACATCTGCTGATCGATTCGGTTACCGTACGTATCAACGGTGGTCAACGGCTCTAGTGGAATGTAGTTGTTGAAGTCCACGGGATGTAGTGCAACATCATTATTCACTGCATACGAATTACCATTGTATGCCACTAATTGATCCACGTAAAAGATACCATCAATGGCGGCCTGAGTATATTCCGGGGCTGGTGTGGGCGTTGGATCAACCTTTTGCCCATTACCACCCGCATTGGTGAACTTGTCCCAGCCGTCACCATCAAGATAAGCCATGCTTAAATCAAGGCTGCCATTCCAGCCTGATAAACGCCCGGTTGAGCTGTACTGAAAAATCGTGGGCACTCCCCAAGCACCCCATGCGTTGTCACCCGTCCATGGATCAGCAATG